>NZ_JBGVMC010000030.1:0-16460 GCF_045124615.1 Succinivibrio sp. | reverse complement strand
GCTCTATCTATCAGATTACCAATAGCTCCACCTAAAATAAGTGTTACTGAAATACAGGTATATTTTTTTTCTTTATCAGTATGTAAAAGATAAAAGAATAAAAATACAGATATCAGTGATGAGACAGATAGGAAAAAGTATCTCTGCCAGCCACCTGCATCAGATAGAAAACTGAAAGCAGCACCTTCATTATGAACATGAACTATGCTGAAAAACGGAGTTACAGAATAACCGATGGAATTAAGTTCAATATTATTCCTGATTAGCCCTTTAGTAAGCTGATCAAGAATAATTACTGCAAGGCTGACGGCCAGATACTTCCAGCCGTTAGCATTTTTATAGAAGCTAATCTTAAACATTATGCAAAACGTCTATTTTCGCCTGCAGCCTTAATGTTCTCGATACAACGAGGGCAAAGACCTGGGAACTCAGGATCAGCATCAACCTCATCCTCATAGTGCCAGCATCTTTCACACTTCTTAGCCTGAGACTTCTCTACAATGAAAGCACAGTCTAGAACTTCTGACTTGAATGCATTCTCAGGAGCAGGCTCTGAAACAACCTCAGCCTTTGATGTGATCAGCATGAAGCATAGTTCATTATCAAGCTTCTGAAGGTCAGCTAACAGCTGATCTTTTGCAAATACCTTAACATTTGCCTCAAGAGAGCCACCGATAACTCCATTGTTACGAGCTGTCTCAATTGCCTTGTTAGCTTCGTTTCTGAAAGTTAACATTCTCTGCCAGTATTCAGAATTGAACTCTGAAGACTCATCAAGCTCATTGATATTCTCTATCCACTTAGATGTGAATACGAACTCATCTCTCTTACCTGGCATTGCTTCCCATGCTTCTTGTGCTGTGAATGAAAGAATAGGAGCAATCCAGCGGATTAATGCCTCAGCAATGATGTAAAGAGCACTCTGACATGATCTGCGTGCCTTTGAATCAGCCTTGGCTGTATACTGACGATCCTTAATAATATCAAGATAGAATGAACCAAGCTCAATTGAACAGAAGTTCATTAGTAACTGAACAACCTTGTGGAAATCATACTCGTCATAGCACTTGATGATTTCTTTTTGAGTCTTTGCAGTTAATGATACTGCCCACTTGTCAAGTTCAACCATATCATTGAACTCAACAGTATTTGTTTGAGGGTCAAAACCATTGAGGTTTGCAAGAAGGAATCTTACAGTATTACGAACACGGCGATATGCATCAGATGAACGCTTGAAAATCTCGTGAGATACAGCCATATCACCTGTATAGTCGTTTGATGCAATCCATAAACGTAATACATCAGCACCTAACTTATCGATGATCTCCTGAGGAGCAATAACATTACCTAGTGACTTTGACATCTTTCTGCCCTGACCGTCAACTGTAAAGCCGTGAGTCAGAACCTGCTTATATGGAGCATAACCCTTAGTTGCAACAGAAAGCATTAAAGATGACATGAACCAGCCTCTGTGCTGATCTGAACCTTCAAGGTATAAATCTGCACTGTGGCCCTTAAACTCTTCACGCTGATCAACAACAGAGAACTGAGTTGAACCTGAGTCGAACCATACATCAAGAGTATTTGGATCCTTGTGATAGTTCTTAGCCTCTTCTGCGCCGATAAGATCTTCAACTTTCAGATCCCACCAAGCCTGAATACCATCCTTTTCAACTGCCTTTGCAATCTTCTCAATGATTGCAGGAGTATCAGGATGGATCTCATTTGTTTCGTTATTGATTAGAACTGCACATGGCATACCCCAGGTTCTCTGACGTGAAATACACCAGTCAGTACGTTGTTTAACCATTGCCTCAATTCTGTTCTGGCCCCAAGCAGGGATCCACTTTACTCCCTTGATTTCCTCAAGAGCCTTTGATCTTAATCCCTTGCCGTCCATTGAAATGAACCACTGAGGAGTTGCTCTGAAAATTACAGGGGTCTTATGACGCCAGCAGTGTGGATAGCTGTGAGAAATAACCTTTAATGCTACTAGTGCACCTTTTTGCTTTAATACATCAACTACTGATGGATTGGCCTTTAATACGTTAAGACCAGCAAAGAACTCAACATCATCCTTAAAGCAGCCATCAGGGCCTACAGGATTATAGATTTCAAGGCCATATTTTACGCATACGTTGTAATCGTCAAGACCATGTCCACCTGCTGTATGAACACATCCGGTACCAGCTTCTAAGGTTACATGTGCACCTAAAATTACAGGAACTGTAATATTGATAAAAGGATGAGCAAAGCGCTGAAGCTCTAAAGCCTTTCCTGAAACTTCCTCACCCAAAACTGAATAGTTTTCAATTGAGCACTCTTTCATTACAGTTTCGATAAGATCGGTTGCCATAATGAAGCGCTCTTTACCATTTGAAGTCTCTACCTGAACTAAAGAGTACTTTAGCTGATCATTCATACAGATTGCTCTGTTAGCAGGTAATGTCCAAGGTGTTGTAGTCCAGATTACGCAGGAGATAGGGCCTTCACCCTGCCCTTTTGCATTGAAGGTTGATAGAACTTTCTCGTCATCAGTTGATGCAAAACGAACATAGATAGAATCTGATTTTACATCAGCATATTCAACTTCAGCCTCAGCTAAAGCAGACTGACAGTCAATACACCAGTAAACTGGTTTTAAACCACGTACGAAATGACCGTTTTCAATAACCTTGCCTAAAGCTCTTAAAGTATCAGCTTCAGTCTTATAGTTCATAGTAAGATATGGTTTTTCCCAATCACCTAATACACCAAGACGCTTAAAATCCTTGCGCTGGCCGTCTACCTGTGACTGAGCATATTTACGGCATTCTTTTCTGAAGGTTGCAGCGTCTACCTTAACGCCTGGCTTTCCAACAAGAGATTCAACTTTTACTTCAATTGGCAGACCATGACAGTCCCAACCTGGGATATAAGGAGAATCAAAACCGCTTAAGGTCTTTGACTTTACAATAATATCCTTTAATACCTTATTAATTGAGTGACCAATATGAATGTTGCCGTTTGCATATGGAGGACCATCATGTAGAACAAACATATTTGCACCAGCTCTTGCAGTACGAATCTTCTGATACAGACTTCTCTTTTCCCAGTCTGCAAGCATTAGAGGTTCACGTGCAGCAAGATTACCGCGCATTGGAAACTCTGTGTTAGGAAGATTTAAGGTATTTTTATAATCAGCCATTTTTTTCTACCAAATAATAAAATTAAAACCCTTCAAAATTTTTGCTTACAAGAAAATCCTCTGTGTTTTTTTTATCTTGCAAAAGCTTTTCTTGTAATTCATCAATACTTGAAAATTTAACTTCATCGCGCATCTTTTTAATAAAGAAGACAACGATATTTTCACCGTAAATATCCTCATTGAAATTAAATATATTAACTTCAAGAATAGACTTTTTCTGTCCTAGAACCACTGTAGGTCTGTATCCTATATTGGCCATTCCCTTGAAGAGCTTTCCACCTAGCAAAACTGCTACGGCATAAACACCCCTTAAAGGACAGACAAGACGGTTTATGTTCACATTTGCAGTAGGAAAACCTAATGTTCTTCCTATCTGATTTCCCCTAACCACCTTACCTGACATTGAGTAATAACGACCTAAAGCATCTTTTGCAAGGTCAAGCTTACCCATCTGCAGATATGATCTTATAAGGGTACTTGATACTCGCTCTCCATTGAGATTTACACCTTCAATAGCCTGAGCTTTCATACCAAATTTTTCGCCTATCTGTCGGATATCTTCTATGGTATACATTCCACCTTTTCCGAAATTGAAAAGGGTTCCTACGGTTACACTTTTTACACCAAGCTTTTCATACAGCAGATTTTCAACAAACTGCTGTGCACTCATTGATGCAAATTCCTTGTTGAACTTCATACAGAAAACAAGCTCTACGCCACAGACTTCAAGAGCCTGAAGCTTATCTCTGATTGAATAAATCCTAGCAGGAGAATGATCTTTTGAAAAAAACTCTAGAGGCTGAGGCTCAAATATCATTACTGCACTTGCAAGCTGATATTTTTTAGCTTCCATCTTCATTCGTTCAATCACAGCCTGATGACCTTTATGAAGACCATCAAAATTGCCAATAGCTAAGGCAATTCCTCTTTGTGTTCCTTTAAAATCAGACAGACAGCGGATTAAACGCATTCTCTACTCAATCAGTTAATTTTTTAAGAGCTAATCACTGCAGTATCAGTTCAAATATCTAAAAATACCGACAGTTTTCGAATATAAATGCTAATTATACCTAAATTCACACAAACTTGCTTAATTTTCTCATTTCCAAATTGTATTTATTAAAGATTAAATGATCTTAGCTTTATCTGCTTAACTATTCTCTATTTCATTTCATGATAGTTTCTGCATTTTCTTAATATAAATTTTGCTCAATACAGTTTTTTATCCTATAGAAATATTATGAACTCATGTTCATATTCATTATTAATCAGCTATATGAGAGACACTATGAAAACACTTTCAAAAATTGCTTTTTGCCTATCATTATGCCTTCTTGGCAATCAGGCTTTTGCTAAAGACAAACTCATTGTTTGGGAAGCGGATCAAAATGGAATTCAGGCACTTACAAAAGTTGCAAAAGAATTTGAAAACAGATATGACTGCGAAATTGAATTGTCTCAATATGATTCAGTTCATCAGATTGAAAAGGTAATTGAACTTAATTCAAAAAATGAAAGATCCCCTGACGTATTCATAATGATGTCAGATAAATTAGGGATGGCAATTCATGAGAATGCTGTTAGTCCTCTTGAATTTATGAATGAAGATCATGAACAGTATCTAAAAGCAACTGCTGATGCTTTTAAATTAGACAAAACATATTATGCTTCTCCTAGAAGTGTTGAAACACTTGTTGTTTACTACAACAAGGATGTTGTTGAATATCCTTTTGAAACTTTCAATGAATATATAGATTATTCTAAAAAGCAAGCAGGCACAGGAAAATATGGACTTCTTGCAAAATTTGATAATTTCTATTTTTCATATGGAATCTTAAGTGGATTCGGTGCATATATTTTCGGTATCAATGCTGACGGTTCATACAACAGAGATGATGTGGGACTGAATTTCAATAATGCATCAGATGGTCTTTCTAAGATATCTGATTTTGCAAAAAACTACATGCCAAAGGCAATGTCTACGGATGAAGGATGGGAACTTATGGATGAGCTGTTCATTAAAGGAAAAGCAGCAGCAGTAATTACTGGACCTTGGTCACTACAAAAATTTGCACGAGCTGGTGTAAATTACGGTATTGCACCTCTGCCTCTTCTATCAAATGGTAAAAGTCCAAGACCATTCTTTGGATGTAAAGGTTATGCTGTAAATGCAAAATCTGAAAACAAATCGCTTGCAATGAAATTCATACAGGTCATAAATGAAGAGAAAAATGCCATAAAACGTTATGAGGCAACAGCAGAACTTTCTCCATTGAAGTCAGTTTTATCAAATCCTCTTATTCTGAATGATGATTTTGCATCAGGTATCGCTATTCAGGCAGAAAAAGCAGATCCAATGCCTTCAATCAAGGAAATAGGTAATGTCTGGCAGCCTATGAATGATGCTCTTTATCAGGCTATTTCATCTAAACATCCAGATACAAAAAAACTGCTTGATACAGCTGTTGAAAATATCAAAGCTCAGTATGACAAATAGTTTTAACTAATAAGATAAAAGGATTCATCATGAAAAAATTAACCGTCTTATCTGCTGTGCTGTTAGGTATTGCTCTTTGCGGTACTGCAGTTGCAAAAACATCAATTACAGTCTGGGAAGATCTGAACAAGGCATCAAGTCTTGAACAGGCTGCAAAGGACTTTGAAAGAGATTATGATTGTAAAGTTGTATTAGTTGAAAAAGATTCAATTAAGCAGTTTAAAGAAGTTCAAAAACTGAGCAAAAACGGAATGAGCCTTCCAGATGCATTCATTTTAATTTCTGACAAAGTTAATGAAGCGATAAAGAAGAAGATTGTTGCTGATATTTCTGTTATGAATACAGAAAAAACAAAATTCATTCCTGCTTCTGTAAAACCTTTTACAGTTAATAATAAAGCTTATGCTATACCTCGTTCCATTGAGTCTTTAGTTATCTTCTATAACAAAGATATCATCAAGGATCCTATTGATACTATGGCTGGATATGAAGCTTTAGCAAAAGAGCGTCAAAAACAAGGAAAATACGGTCTTATCGGTAAACTTGATAATCTGTATTACAGCTATGGATTCCTGTCAGCATATGGTTCATATATTTTCGGTATAAATTCAGATGGAACATACAATACCGATGACATAGGACTTAACAATGAAGGTGCTGTAAAGGGAACCAAGCTTGTAGCTGATTACACAAGAAACTATATTCCAAAGACTGCGCTTGATAAGAAAAAAGGTTTAGATGTTATTGATGACATGTTTATCAATGGCCAGGCAGCTGCAGTTATCAACGGACCTTGGGGTTTAGACAAATACAAGCGTAGTGGAGTGAACTTTGCGGTTGGCACTTTACCAAAGCTCTCTAACGGAATGAGAATTGCACCTTTCTTTGGTGTAAAGGGATATGCAATTACAAAGAAATCAAAAAATAAGGATCTTGTAGAAAAATTCCTTGTTTACGCAAGTCAGCCAAGATATGCAATGATTAGATATCAAAAGAGCGCTGAACTTCCACCTGTAAAAGAACTGCTAGCAAATCCACTGATAATTCAGGATGAAGTTGCAACAGCAATGGCAAATCAGGCTGCAAATGCCATTGACATGCCATCTGATCCAAAAATGAAAGATGTTTGGGAGAGCATGGAAGATGCTTTTGAAGATGCAATTAAAAATGAAAAAGCTGATATCAAGGCAATTTTAGATAAGGCTGTAAAAGAAATTAAGGAATAGTCATAATACGCCTCTTAAAGCAAGGTTGACTTATTGTCAGCCTTGTTTTTTTTCTTATTCAACAAGCAAAAGAAGTTTTTTTTTAATATTCTTTTGGCATTGAATAAAAATTTATTGTAAAATAGCGTTCAAATTTTAGTATCTAGCTATCAATTTTTATTTTTTTTTGCTAGAATACAGCAATATTTTTTAGTGCCACATCAATAAGGACAGTGGCAATTTATTTAAATGTCAGGAGCTATCTGTGCCTAATATTAAATCTGCAAAGAAGCGCGTAGTTATTGCTGAGAAAGCACGTCAGCGTAATGTTGCTGCACGTTCAAAGATGCGCACTCTAATCAAGAATGTTTTAAAGGCTATCGAGTCTAACGATAAGGCTAAAGCAACCGAAGCTTTCGCTATTGCTGAGCCAGTTTTAGACCGTGCTGCATGCAAGGGCTTAATTCACAAGAATAAAGCAGCTCGTCATAAGAGCACACTTGCAGCTAAGATTAAGAACATGGAGTAATCCATTCTTTTTCATAGGAAACCTCGCTTGATGCGAGGTTTTTTATTTTTTAAACGATTTTTTCTATCTAAAACATCTTCTGCAAAAAAATATTTTTTATTAATCTCTTACATTTCAATTGGTTATTTACTTTTCTCTATTTTTTTTAAATTTTTTAAAATTTTTTTTGAACTTTTTTATTTTTTAGCACTCTAAGAAGTATATCAGTTAAGATTACAGATTTTTTGAATACTAGCTGGTGTGACTTTTTTCATAATATATTCCTGAAGGCCCATTGATAACTTGCAATGGGCTATTTTTTTATATAAGCACAATTCATTCTTTCTTTTATCAAAATTCAATGCAAAAAAAATCGGTCTTAAAGACCGATCTTTGTGATAGAAAAACTAATTTTTCTTTTTCATAAGGAAGAAACTTATCAAAGCAACAACTGCTACTGCCGCTCCTAAAAGTTCAAAACTGCACTCAAGTGAGCTCATATTAGATACATGTCCGATGATAACAGGTCCTAAAAGAATACCTGAGTAACCAACAGCATTTATTAGCGAAATAGCTGACTGCACTCTTATTCCCTTTACTGTTCCTGTAAATGAAACAAGCTGTGGCACGATATTACCAGCGCCAAGTCCGATGATACTAAAGCCAATCATCATACCTATACTGTATGGAACTATTGCAGTTATCATAAAACCTAATGAAACCATCACAGCGCCTGTTACTACAGTAAGTCTTCTTCCGAACTTTGTAACAATTGAATTTCCTGTAAAACGGGATACAGTCATTGTAATTGCAAAGAAAGTATAGAAATAGCCTGCTGTTGTAGGATCGATACCTCTGTTCTGAGTGGCAAAAACAGCTGTCCAGCTAAGAAGTGCACCTTCTGATCCATACATGATAAAGCAAAGAATTCCTAGAACAATGATTACAGGTGGAATGTTGAACTTTCTGTGTTTGCTATCATCACTATTCAAAGATGAATTTTCTTCATTGAATGATTTTATTTCAGATACAAGACTTTGAAGGGAAATAATACAAAGCACTGACATTGAAATAAACATGAAAAGTGCAGACATACTTACACTAAAACCAAGTGTAAGGAGCATGGATACAATCATTGCGCCGACCAGTGTTCCAAGTGAGTATCCTCCATGGAATCCTGACATAAGCGGTTTTTTGAATATAGATTCGACTACAACTGCATTAATATTTGATGCAACATCGATGGAAACTAAGGATGCACCAAACAGTGCAAGCATGAATGCTACAAGATAAGGTGAATCTACAATGGTAATTCCAAATAGATTTAAACCAAGAAGAATACCTGAACTTATAGCTACTTTTCTTGGACCGAAACGGGACACTAAAGGACCAACTAATGGAAGAGCAATAAGAGACCCCAATCCCATAGATAAAAGAAGCTGTCCAAATTGTCCATCATTAAGATTCATTGCTGATTTCACAAATGGAACCATTGGCGCCCATGCTGCTTCAAGTGCACCTAAAATACCAAAAGAAAGTTTGTTTGCCAGAAGCATTTTTTTATTATTCATAAGAAACAGTCCTATAAAGCTACCTCATAGTTGGCATTCTAGTACAAAACAGATTTCATTTGTTCTATTGTTTTATACACAATATTAACCAGTTTATTAAAAATATTTTGTTATCCACTTTAATCTTGGGATCAGAAAATGCACTATTGGACCTGTGCTAAGTGCTGCAAAAACGGTACCTTCTCTAACACCTTCGATTGCACAAAAGTCTGTCAAGAAAAGTGAAATGATTACAGCCGATAAAACTAAAACAACATCAAAACAAGTCTTTACATAACTAAAGCTTTTATGAACCAGTGGAGCAAAGAGTTTGATGAAATATTCTCCAGATATCATTGCCACACTTGCGGTCACACTCAATGCAACTGCAAGAGCCAGTAGGAATGTTCCTGTTATCACAAGCATCCATGATGTTATGTATCCGATATGAACAGGAAGAATAAAAATCATAATTTTAGTTGCCAGATCAATCATGATTGAAAACAGAATGCATATAGGGATCTGCATCAGAAGACGTACGGCATGATCTTTTAGTTTATCTTCACCAAGAAATATCAAAAGAACCTGAAGAACAATAAGAAGAATATTGAAAATCAGAGTTGTATCACCGAGTGTCAAAGTTGAATGAAGTGAAAGAACATAATTTGGTGATGAAATAGGAGTTGTTCCTATATCTGCATATGTGATAACTGAAATAGAAATACCTTGTATCATTACTGACAGAATAAATACTGCATATCTTTTAAGAATAGATTTTGAAATAGAAAACATAATAAGAATATATCTGTAACAGGAGAGAATTGTAATTGCTGAAATTTACTCTTGCTACATAGCAAATTCAAGAGAAAAGAGAAAATAAGATCTTTTACATTCTTTATTAAAGAGAAAATTTAGCAAGAATTAGACTTTATCAACTTTTTGCAACAAAAAAAATTATATCTCATAAAAGAGTAATTCTGAATTTTAGGTATAATACTCATGGTCAATAAAAATTGGAAATTTCATCATGGCATCTAGAAAATCTTCATCAAAACAGAATACTGAAACAAAAAAAGAATTCGTATCAATACTCAATGTTATAGCATTTTTCCCTAAAATCGCAAAAAGAACTTTCAGTTTGCATTTATACGAGCCAATTTTTCGCATTGCAAATAATTCTGAAAAATTTTCTATTGATATTGAAAAGTATCTAAAAAAGAATGATAACGAAAAATTCCCTAGTATTCCAAAAGAATATGATGATTTCTTTTACTATGAAGATGACTATGATGATTTCTTTTCTTTCAGTTATTACAATAACTCAACATTAACATGTTATGAAGAATATATTAATGAATATAGAAAATTAGCAGTGTCAAATCCAGAAACTGCTGAATGCTATGCAAATATTATTGATTACATTGAAGAGCATGATCCAGAATATTCTGATTTGCTAGATGGAAAAGCTCTTCTCAAGCTTTACCTTAACATTCCTCTTTATGAAGAAGAAATTGATTATGTAATTGACAAGATCCTCCGAAATGGAAAAATAGATTTGGCTAAATCTATAAGAGAGATTTGCAATGACAAGGACTTTTCAAAAAATTTTTCAGATGAAACAAAAATAGCTCTTACAAAAATTCAGGATGCATTATTTCTGGATGAAGAATATGATCCTTTAATACCAGGAACTTCTGTTGGTAGTGAAAATCCATCATTGTTTTCTTCCATGGCAAACTACTGCAGATTTGGTCTTTCTGGTATTAATGAAGATCAAATTTTCGTACATGCTTTTGATAAGTTCTTAAAAGGTAATTTTGAAGAAGCAAAAAAACTGCTTGTTGCCTACCAGAAAGAATACAAGAAGAAGACTGGAAAAATAAACAAAGAGTCAAAAGTCATCGCTTTAATTAATTTCTGCAGAATGATGACCAACTCTGAGATATCAAATATGAACAAGCAGATTGAATCTCAACTAAATAAAGATAGTGAAACAAAATTCTTAGTAACTCTTTATATGGGAGCAATCAAATTTCTAAATGATCTGAGATCTGGCCAGAAAACATCATTTTCCGATAAAGTCTATAACTGTCACATATATACATATTTTAGAGCGAATCTTTCTTGCAGAATAATTATTCTTTGTGCACTTGCTTGTGACAAAGATTATGAAATAACAGATGATATTAAAGATCAAATCATTTCTGCCTATAAACAGACTATGATTAGTTATCCATTCATCTGTAAAGCTTTTTACAATACTATAAAATCTCTAACAGGCACAGACTTTGCTCCAGAGCTGAACAATTCAGAGTATTTTGATTTTTCTACAATAATAAACAGCGATAACATCTGGAAAAATCAGATAAATTCAATCAAGGATATCTTAAAACTCAAAGATAAAAAGGATAGTACAAAGAAAAAAGTAACAGCTACTAAAAAGGCTACAAAAAAGCTAGCCTGGATCTTTAGAGAGATCAATGAAGATTCTTTGCAACTACCAACACCTGGCGTTATTACTCTAGATGAAAATGATAATATTAAGAGCGAATCTTACTTTGATGTCAAATATTTCTATTCTGCTAGAGGTGAAAAGGCTGACTATCTGACAGATCAGGATAAAACTATTGCTGCAAGCCATGATATGCTGAGCAGATATAATTCAACAAGTTACAGTTTCTCTTGCAACAAAACTCTTCTATCTCTTATAGGTCATCCATATATTTACCTAAAGAAATTTGCTTCTGAAGAATATATACATTTATCTGCAGAGAAAAAGAAAGTTTCTCTTGAGGTAAAAGAAGACGGTGATTTCTTTACTATAAACATTAGTTCAGGACAATATGGAGATTCAGAAAAGAAATTTACTATAGATGAAAAGAACAAAAAACTATATATATATTCTATAGAAAAGGTTCATCAGGATCTTATCAATTTACTGAAGGATTCTAATACAAAATTTCCAAAGAGTGCTCTAGATGAAATAGTCTCTTTTGGAACAAGTACCGACATAGAGATGCATTATGAGGTAAATTCTGCATCAAAAAATGCTCAAGTAAAGCCAACTATTCTTTTAAAAGAAGATGGTAAATACTACGAAGTAAGGATCAGAGCAAAGGCTTCAGATGAGGAAAATTGTCCTTATAAACTTCCAGGAGAAGGTGAAGAATCAATTCTTGTTTATCAGAAAGAATCAGGATTACCTGTACTTTTCAAAAGAGATCTGAGTGAAGAAAAAAAGAATGCAATTGAAATCGTTGATAGCATTCCTGCTCTTGATAATATGTACAAGGATTCTGACTTCTCCTACTCAACTGATGATATGTCTGATTTTCTTGCATTCTTAGAACAGTGCAATGGTATAAAAGACAAGTGCACTCTTGAATGGGCTGAAGGCAGAAAATTCTATGTTCAAGGATCTATTTCGACATCTAGTTTCAAACTTAAAGGTGACCTTGGTGAAAATGCATATCTTTCAATCTCAGGAGATGTTCAGCTCTCTGATGAAAGATATATTTCATTAAAATCATTATTAAAATCACTAGATTCTTCAAATGGTAATTACATTAAAATTGATGAGCAGACATATGTATCGATAACATCAGATCTGAAAAAGAGACTTGAAAAACTAAATACCGTTACAACCTTCGATAAGCAAGGTAATCTGATATCTCATCCACTTGCACAAAATACAGTTGAAACCTTGCTTGATGATATGAACTGCTCATTTACAAAGAAGGTTTCTTCAATTGTCGAAAAGAGAAACAAGGCTCTTGAAAAAGACTTTAAAGTACCAAAGACACTTAATGCTCAGCTCAGATCTTATCAAATTGAAGGATTTAAATGGCTGTGCAGAATGGAAGAGTGGGGTGTTGGTGCCTGCCTTGCAGACGATATGGGTCTTGGAAAGACAGTTCAGACTATAAGTGCAATGCTTGCTTTTGCATCTAAAGGACCAATTATGATTGCAGCTCCAACCTCAGTATGTCCAAACTGGGAAAATGAGCTCAACAAATTTGCTCCAACACTAAAAACTCACAGACTGAAACTGTCTGAAGACAGAGAATCAACAATTACATCAATGAAATCAGGAGATGTTCTTATCGTAAGTTATGGTCTTCTCTCAAATGAAGCTCCTACTCTGTCTCAGATACAATGGCAGCTTGCCGTTTATGATGAAGCACAGGCTTTAAAAAATTCAGCAACACAAAGAGCTAAAACAGCATCAATTATTAATGCACATATGTCATTAGCTCTTACAGGTACACCAATTGAAAATAATCTTGATGATTTGTGGAGTATTTTCAATATCATAAATCCAGGTTTGTTAGGCTCTAAGAGCGATTTCCACAAAAAGTTTGCAAATGCAGCAGATGACAAGATTGCAAACAGAATGCTCAAGCTATTAATCAGTCCATTTATCTTAAGAAGACTCAAGGGTGATGTTTTAGAAGATCTTCCTCCAAGGACTGAGCAGGTTATTACTGTTGAAGCTTCTCAAAGAGAAAAAGAACTGTATGAAACACTGCGTTTATCAACTCTTGAAGATCTTGAGAAAAACAAACTTGAAATCAATAAAACAGGTCAAAGAAGACTTCAGATCCTCTCAGCTCTTACAAAGTTAAGACAGTTCTGTTGCGATCCTTCTTTACTTGGAAAAGAACTCAAGTTTAAATCAAGCTCAAAGACAGATGCTTTTAAAGATCTTCTTGATGAAGCATTAAGCGGAGGTCATCGTCTGCTTGTGTTCAGTCAGTTTGTCGGATATCTGACTATTATCAGAAATCTTCTTGAGAAAGAGGGGATTTCATACCAGTATCTTGATGGATCTACTCCTGAAAAAGCTAGAGCTAAAGCAATTGATGAGTTCCAGACTGGCATTGGAGACGTTTTTTTAATCAGTCTTAAAGCTGGTGGTCAGGGACTTAATCTGACTGGTGCTGATTATGTTGTTCATCTTGATCCTTGGTGGAATCCTGCCGTTGAAGATCAGGCTACAGACAGAGCATATAGAATCGGTCAGACAAGACCTGTTAACGTATTCAGACTTGTTATTAAAGATTCATTAGAAGAAAAAATTCTTGAACTTCATGCTAAGAAAAGAGAAGTTGCAGCTGACTTCCTTGAAGGAACAGCAAATGTAGCTTCTGAAGCTATGAAGCTCACTGAACAGGAACTTCTAGATCTTCTAGGCTAACAATTCCTTTCTTTTCCTACAAATCTTCACTCAAATAATTGAGTGAAGATTTTTTTTGGTTAAAAACGACGAACCCCCGAGCCTTTTTACGGGTCTTGGGGGTTCTTCCTAGCGTATATTAATTATAGTACATTTTTTCAAAAATGATTACATCATGCCTGGCATGCCGCCCATACCGCCCATTGCAGGAGCTGCAGGAGCATCATCCTTACGAGGAGCGTCAGCAACCATACACTCGGTTGTTAACATTAAACCAGCGATTGAAGCTGCATACTGTAATGCTGAACGGGTTACCTTGGTAGGATCAAGAATACCCATCTCGATCATATCGCCGTACTGCTCTGTACCTGCATTATAACCGTAGTTGTCTGAGCCGTTACGTACTTCGTTAGCAACAACTGAAGCTTCCTGACCTGCGTTGGTTACGATCTGACGTAAAGGAGCTTCCATTGCAGTTAATGCAACCTTAATACCTACGTCCTGATCCTGGTTGTCACCCTTCAGACCTGCAATCTTCTTAGCTACACGAACTAATGCAACACCGCCGCCTGGAACAACACCTTCCTCAACAGCAGCACGAGTAGCATGCATAGCATCCTCAACACGATCCTTCTTCTCTTTCATAGCAACTTCAGTTGCAGCGCCAACCTTGATAACAGCAACGCCACCTGCTAACTTTGCAACACGCTCCTGTAACTTCTCACGGTCGTACTCAGAAGTTGAATCTTCGATTTGCTTGCGGATCTGAGCTACACGATCCTTGATAGCCTCTGAATCACCTTCGCCATCGATGATGGTGGTGTTATCCTTGGTGATTACAACACGCTTTGCAACGCCTAAATCGTCTAAGGTTGCCTTCTCTAATTCCATACCTAATTCTGATGAAATTACAGTACCAGCAGTTAGGATAGCGATATCCTGTAACATTGCCTTACGACGGTCACCGAAACCTGGAGCCTTAACAGCAGCTACCTTAACGATACCACGCATGTTGTTAACTACTAATGTAGCTAAAGCTTCTGACTCAACATCCTCAGCGATGATAAGTAATGACTTAGAAGCCTTTGCAACACCCTCAAGGATTGGTAATAAATCACGGATGTTTGAAATCTTCTTGTCGCATAATAAGATGTATGGGTTGTCTAACTCAACAGTACCTGTCTCTGTCTTGTTTACGAAGTATGGTGATAAGTAACCACGGTCAAACTGCATACCCTCAACAAGATCAAGCTTATCCTCTAAGCCCTGACCATCTTCAATGGTGATAACACCATCACGACCAACCTTCTCCATTGCATCAGCAATCAGGTTACCAACAGTAGCATCAGAGTTTGCAGAAATTGTACCAACCTGAGCGATAGCCTTCTTGTCTTCACACTTGATTGATAACTTCTTTAACTCTTCTGTTGCAGCTGCAACTGCCTTGTCGATACCGCGCTTAACATCCATTGGATTCATACCAGCAGCGATTGACTTTAAGCCCTCAGTTACAATAGCCTGTGCTAATACTGTAGCTGTTGTGGTACCGTCACCTGCAGCATCATTAGCCTTTGAGGCTACTTCCTTAACCATCTGAGCGCCCATATTCTGGAACTTGCCTTCAAGTTCAATTTCCTTAGCAACAGATACACCGTCCTTAGTGATTAGAGGAGCACCATAGCTCTTGTCTAATACTACGTTACGGCCTTTAGGGCCTAAGGTTACCTTAACAGCGTTTGCTAAGATGTTTACGCCCTCTAACATCTGTGAACGAGCGTCATTACCAAAAATAACTTGCTTTGCTGACATTTGAATTACCTTCTAAAAATATTATTCTTCTACTACAGCTAAAATATCTGACTCAGCCAGGATTAAAACCTCTTCGCCATCGATCTTCTCTTTCTTGCAGCCATAGCCTTCGTTATAAATAACGGTATCACCAACCTTTACACTTAAAGCTGCAGTATTGCCATTTTCTAATAAACGGCCTTTACCGGTTGCTACAACCTTACCGCGGGTTGACTTAACTGTTGCGCTACCTAAAAGAATACCACCTGTTGACTTCTGCTCTTCTTCAAATGGCTTAACAATAACGCGATCATACAAAGGAACTAATTTCATTTGTTTTTCTCCACGGATATTTCCGTTCTAATCAAAAAAAGTATTATGCTCTACTAGGCACAATACAAAATAAATTCTGTACAAAAAAGAAAATGGGGACTCAAAGAAATAATTCAAGAGTAAAAACAAAAAAAATAAAAAAAATTTTCACATCAGGTGGAAGTGAATCGGACAATCAGGCAATAGAGACTATAAAAGACTATGGTATAAGGAACA
>NZ_JBGVMC010000029.1:0-4568 GCF_045124615.1 Succinivibrio sp. | reverse complement strand
CCAGCTATGGTTTCCGCGTGGCCGGTTATGCTGCGTAAGCAGGTTGTTTTTTTGTTGGCACGGCGGTAGTCCGTGCCTTATAATAATGACCACTATGCAGAATTATCCATTACTATATAAAATGCGTGAACTGATAAAGCTATCTAAGCTCTATTTAGATCACGCACCTAAATCAGAGAAATATGCCTCTGTTCAAAAGATCAAACAGCTAGAATGGGATGTTTATTTACTCATTGTAGAAGTCTTAAAACGTTATCACAAACGTACAACTCTTACTGAACTGGATATAAAACATGAACAGCTACGCTGCGCATGGCAACTGTATTACGAATTAGGCTATCTTGCATTCAAAGACGGTCAGAATTCACATGATAAAGCTTACGAAAACCACCGTTTCGCTGCAATCAACAGACAGCTTGATGAAGTTGGCGCAATGATTGGCGGTTGGATCAAGGTAGAAAAAGAAGCTTTTAATAACCAAAAGAATTAACTATAATCATGGCCTAAGGTGTGGCATTAAATGTTTTTAGCTTTTGCGCGTAATTTCAACAATTGGCGTGTTAATTCTAATACCAACAATGGTTTCCGCGTGGCCGGTTATTTCCTGACACTATGCAAAATTAGAAACTGGATATAACGATGTCATATCTTTCGCAAGAAAAATCTGCAGAGAGTGTGACTGTCAATTTTTCACACTCTCAACTTCAACTCGTTACAATCTCATATGATGAGCTAATCACTCCAGAAGCTCTTTATAAGGCTTACATCAGAGCGCGTTTCAGTAAACGTAAGAAAGGCTATATCTTCAGATTTGAATGTTCATTATTCACTCATCTGAATAACCTCTTCACTGCCCTTAAAAACAGACAGTATCAGCCAAGACCTTGCAGAGTTTTTATGATCTATTGTACTGCAGGGCAGAAGATGAGAGAAATTCATGCGCCTTCATTTATTGATTTGATTGCTCAGTTTGTTTTCTATGATGCCGTTTATCCAGCTTTTGAATGCGGTTTTATTTTTGATAGTTACGGTTGTCGTAAAAACAAAGGAGCTTTAAGAGCTGCTGATAGAGTTCAGGAATTCATGAGAAAATCACCTGCAGAGTCATATTATCTGCAGATTGATATACGCAAATATTACTATTCAATAGATCATGCTGTTTTAAGAGAATCTTTATCCAGAAGAATAACCGATCATGAAATCGTTGATTTGGCTATGTCATTCTGTGAAGAGGGCAATAAGGGTGTAAATGTAGGATCCCTAGTTGCTCAGTTATATGGTCTGATATATCTTGACCGTTTCGATCACTGGGTAAAACGTAAACTAAAGATAAAGTATTATGTCAGATACGTTGATGATATGGTCTTTATTGGTCTGTCACGTGATGAAGCCTATATTTTATTGAGTATCATACAAAATTATCTTGAATCAGAGTTAAAATTAAAACTATCCAAATGGAAGATAATGCCAATCAGAAAAGGCATTAACTTTGCCGGATATAGAACATGGAGAAAGGGTCGTTTCATTAGAAAACGATCTCTAAAAACATTTTCAAAACGATTAAAATCAGAAGACTGGGAAGCAATGGAAAGCGTATTAGCTCATGCTGAACCTTCTTCATCTTACAGCCACCTAATCACAAAACTGCTAACTGTAGATTTATCCAATGTACCTTTACACATAAAAAGGAGAATCAACAGATGGCTATCTACTCATACAGTCAAAAAATAATCCCTGGTCCAATGGGCACAACCTATGATTTTCAGCCAGGTAACACTTCATTCATTCGCTTAGGAGAACTTGATAATAAATTCTATCTTCACATTGATGATGATTCCGAAATTCTTCCTCAGTGGCCAGAGATTAACTTCCAGAAAGATGTTCTTCCAGAGGAAATCTTAAACAACTTAAAGCAGGAAAAGATTGCTCAGATTAACCTGATTGCTGATAAGTTTGACAGTGTTCTAAAGAATGAATCAATGGTTATCATTTCATCTTTAGGTTACAGATTAAATGCTGATATACGTGCCCAGATTAATCTGCTTTCTATCTGTATTGCAGAAGAAGAAACTGCAGAGATTGCTACTGTAGATCAGGAAGTAAAAACTATTACTCTGGAGCAGGCAAAAACTATTTCTAAGGAAATCACTGCAAACGGTAAATACTTATACACACAAAAATGGACTAAGTTCCAACAGATTGCTGCTGCTACCACCTATGATGAGCTTGCTGCTGTATCAACTGACTTTGTTATGAAAGATTTTACTGTTTAATGAGGCTTTATCATGGTTAAAATTATTGTTTCCTGGTCATTATGGCATAACCTAAAACAACTGCTGATTGCTGTCGATCAGTTATTTATGGTGCTTTATGGCATTATTATTTCTTTTTTTGCTCCTCACAAAATCTATGCAGATGAAACAATGAGCGCGTACCTATACAGACATAAGCACTACTGGTATGCAAACATCTTCAGAAGACTTGTAGATGTGATTTTCTTCATTCCTAATGGCTTTAATTTCAATCATTGCCAGGACAGTTATATTTCTGAAATGACACGTGCTCATCTGCCACCTGATTTAAGAAAATAATTTTTATCTCTAAGTATTCACCTCTCTGTAAAAATTCATAGCAGAGGGGTAATTTTTTTTTATTTTTAAGACTAGACCGTACAGTCGATTTTTTACTTTTAAAGCGTGACTTGGAGTGACCTTTTATCAAAAATAACAAATTTGTGTTTATTTTCAATGTATTATAAAATTGTTTTGATTCCCGTCCTGGGCACCAATTCTATAAAATCTTATCTATCCTAACCTATCCCGAAATCATTTAAAACTCGCATTCTGATGTGCTTTAACTTATCTTTATCTGCTCTTATGTGTTGCAATAAGTGTAATGTTTGTATATTTTGGTTAAGATTTGTATATAATGTACAAGTTTTATTTTGAATAGTTAACTATACTTCTTTCTAAGAATAATTTGTTTAAGAGGACTGAAAAATGGCTAGACCAATTAAAGTGATCCCTACTTTAGAGGGGGAGGCTGCAGCAACCTTCTTAAAAAGAGCAGAAGATGCTGAGCGTTGTTATAAAGAGCGTAAAGCTGCCGGTAAATTAAGAGATATAACTAAAGATCCTAAATATCAGGGTATGAAGAAATTATTTGCCAATCCTTTGGTTTTATAAATTATGAGTACATTAGACGGTCTTAGGTTCGCCGAACTGACTAAAGAGCTCCTTGATAGGAGCTTTTGTTTTTCTTGCGGTGATGATGATTTAGATGACTTTTTTAACAATGAAGCTGTTCTTTACAGAGAAAAGCTTATGGGTAAGACCTATTGTTTAATTGAAGTTCTTACTCCAGAAGAAACTAATCAATCAGGAAACGAATACAGAATTATTGTTGCTTTTACTGTCGCAAATGACAGTTTGAGAATTTATGATTTGCCAAACAACAGGCGAAAGAAACTAATTGAATCAACACATAAGCACCTGAAAAGATATCCTGCTGTTTTGATTGGACGTCTTGGAGTTAATAAAGACTATTGCGGTAAAGGTTATGGCAGTGAGATCCTTGATTATGTAAAAATTGGTTTAGTGAACCTGAAAATAAAACCGGCTGTCGTTTTGTGATAGTTGATGCTCTTAACTCTCCTAGAGTTTTAAAATTTTATTCTGAAAACAAATTTCGTTTCTTGTTCACAACTGATACTCAGGAATTAGCTTATGAGAAAGTGAATGCGAATCAGGAAAAACCAAATACCAGACTGATGTATTTTGATTTACTTGATCTGTCTAATTCCTGATAAGGTACTGTGACGACCAGGCAACGCCTTCGGGTTATTGATCTTTAAGGAGAGAATATGAAGATAGAAGATAAAAAAGAGATCTATGTCGGTATAATCAAGGCCTGTTTCTTGATTTTATGTGGAGTATGTTCCTACTACTATGTAAATTATGATACGATCAAGACATATTCGGATTGGCGATCAAATTTACTAGAGCCTATAATTATAGGTACATCAAGTTTGCTATTATTATTTGGTACAGTGCTTATTCGCGCACTTAGGAGGAATAAATGATTTTATATTTTGTTGCGGGTGTTTTATTTCTCTTCTGCCTATGGATTGCATACGTTACTTACAATTCTTAGATTAGTGTTAAAAATCACGAAAGTGATCCGTCAATATCATGCGAAGTTGATCCGTCTTTTGTACCAAAAAATCCGGATCATCTTGAATAGATTTTTTAACATGAATACTTATTTTTGCGTGCCATTTTATTATCTTCGTATATATTTTAATATGGGATAATTAATTCTGCTAACTGATCCTTAGTTCAAAATAAAGAAGTCGTTTTTTTAGTTGAGTTAAAGAAGCACATTCATTATATTGAGAGTCCACTATTTACAATATCCATGACGATTTTTGGTATGTCCATATAAGGTTTATCATGAAAAATAACTCTGCAGAATCAACAATCTGCAGAGCATAATTGATGCTAGAAGAACTCTTTTTGTTTTCTTAATTTAATTTCTTCAAGAATTTGAGGGTATTCTTTATCAAGACG
>NZ_JBGVMC010000028.1:0-1506 GCF_045124615.1 Succinivibrio sp. | reverse complement strand
ATCTGCTGCAGCTGCAACTGTAATAGAGCGTGACTGAGATTCTTGTGCCTTGTCATTCATAGTATTTGCAACTGCTTCAATATTCTCAAAGCTCTTTTCTACATTTGATACAGCTGACTTGATAACCTTTATGTTATCCTGCCATTCAGCACGCATAGCTTCTAAAGAATCGATAAGTTCACCAAACTCATCTTTTCTGCCTCTAGCATGTAGTGGCTGTGACAGATCACCACGAGAAATAACAGCTGCCTGATTTACAGCATAATGTAAAATTCCAACAAATGCTCTTGGAAGCTTGTATGCAATAATACCTGATAAAAGAATAGCAATGATAGAGATTGTGATCATCAGGTAGGTAGGAGTTGATGATGTAAGTTCGGTAACGTTTTGATTTACTCGAGAAAGATATGTACTTACAAGTTCGTTTAAGTGCTCAATAGCTTCATTGATGGTAGGATAGAATTCATCGTTGTAACATTTTCTAACGTCAACAGAATAGCCTCTGTCGATCATTCTTTCCATTTTATTCTTATATACATCAATAGCCTTTGAGATGTGCTCTTTAATATCGTTAATAATCTCTGTATCTGCATTATCCATAATCTGGAGTTTTGAAATTGCAACCTGCAGCTTTTCTATATCGCTGTTTGTCTTATCTGCAGTTTCTTTGCTGTAAGCTGAGACAGAATTGTTAAAGAGAGTAACATCATCACGAAATGCATTTGTAGAGTTAGATACCTGAATAATTACTGAATAATGATCTTCAATAACATTTTTAGCATATAATGCTGCATTTCTTGACACAGTGTTTGTTGCTATACCAATGATTGCAATAATGATAGTAAAAAATATTACTGTTGCTAAAGCAAGCAAAAGCTTTGCCTGTACACCTAATGAAGATAAAAAATTCATACTCAATTCACTTTCTTAATGTTAATAATAATATTATGCCAGGAGCTAGGCTCTAGCAGTCTTTTTCATTATAGGAAAATAATAAAAAAAAAAGAGTTACTTTTGTTGTAACTCTTTCATTTTTTACAAATATTTTTATTAAAATTTTTAAAAGCTCACATTTTAAATTGCAAATTAGCAATGATTATTATTTATAGAGCTCAAATATGCCATCTTCAGCACGTGTTACACTGCTATTCATTCTATCCTGTAAGCGTTTTAGGTTCTCTCCTTCAAATGAACGATCATTTTCTTTATGGTATAAATGGAGTAAACCTGTTGCATATCGACCAGATTTTAGCATTACACCTGAATTTAAAAGTCTGATGGCAAATTCACTGTCCTCATATCCCCATCCAGAGAATGAATTATCAAAACCGTTTACGTTAAGATAATCTTCTCTGAATAGAGCAAGATTACAGCCACGAGCCTTTTTCCAGTTTTTAATTGGTTTTCTAAATGTATTGATTGGGAGTGTAATCAGAGGATGAAGACGGTTTACACCACCTGTAAAATAAGTTTTAAGCCAATTAAGGAAATTATAGTTCCAGACTT
>NZ_JBGVMC010000027.1:0-2342 GCF_045124615.1 Succinivibrio sp. | reverse complement strand
GGTCACAACACCTTGGCCTCCACGGCCATGTAATCTAATCTGAAGCATTACGGCTCCTTATCTAGTGTGTTATGAAAATGGCTATTACAGCCGCTAAAAATAATTTTAGAACTAACTTATTATTTGACAAATTTTTTTTGTTAAACTTGAAAATACTGATGTAAATAGTTTTACTGAATGCTTAGAATTATCAAATCAGATAAACAAGCCGTTCCTTTAGGTATTTATATGATTTGTAAGAAAAATAATTATTAAAATATATGTCATAAAATAAAATTATTTACAAACATATCTATAAACTATATGTACACCAAAATTATAAAAATATTGCTTGAATTATAATGTATTATATATGTTAGCTATAACTAACTATAGAAATTTAACGCATTTAAATTTGAGATCTTATTAAAAAAAATGTATTATTAAACCTAGTTTAATAACTTGGTTTCAATATTATGCATAAAAATTTGACCATTACCTCAAAATCTATAAGAGAGCAGAATCTCCATTTAATTAGAAAAGCTCTTCATGATGAACAGGTATCAACCACATCTGTTCTACACGAAAAAACAGGTCTTAGTGTTGTTACTATAAATAAGTTGCTAAACCTTCTTATAAGTTCAGGTGAGGTTATTGAAGGTGACAAAGGCTGCAGCGTAAACGGAAGACCAGCTGCAACATACAGATTTAATGAGATGAACAAGCTCATTCTTATTCTTTCTGTATATCATCGTTCAGGTCATAAATATGTCGGCTATTCGGTTCATAATCTTTTTGGTGAATGCCTAGAGAGAAGAGAGGAGCTTATCGATGATAAGCAGACATATACTAATGAATTTAAAAACGGTATGGAACGTTATATCGACAGATATAAAAAAATTGCAATCATAGGTGTTTCAATGCCGTCAGATGATGTAGGCGGCCGTGTTGGCTCCGCTATCCGTCATGATTCACATGCATCAAGACTGTCATCTCATCTTGAAAAACAGTTTAATCTTCCTGTTTTCTTTGAAACTGATATTAATGCTGCAACTCTTGGTTGTTACAAGAGACTAAAAGATCAAGAATGTGTATCTGGAATTATTCTGATACCAGGAAAGATTCCAAGCTGCGGATTCTGCTACAACGGTCAGGTTCTAAGAGGTAAGGATGGTATGGCAGGCGAAATCAGATATTTCCCTATGTATAACGATGTTGGTGTTCTGCCAATTGAATCGCTGCAGGCTGACGATCTTGCCATAAGAACTATTAGAGCAATTATGTGTGTGTTAAATCCAGGATATGTTTCAATCTATACAGAAAGTTTAAAACCAGGATTAATTGACAGACTTAGAAAACAGCTTTCAACTCCAGCAGAAGAAGCATTGCTTCCTAAAATTGAAATCTCGGATGTTCTTCGTGAAGATACAGTTTCAGGTATGGTTTCCATGTGCCTAGAAAAGCTAGAATCGTTATAGATAAAGTTCATAGTGATCAAATAATGTGATTTTTAAAGAAAATTACATAAAATATAAAAAAAGTTTAAGAATAAATAAAAACTATACTATAATTGTTTTAACAATATAGTATTGGAATAAATCATCAAAGGGAGCTCTATGGCACGACCAAAAAAAATTGCATCACTTACAAAAGCTGATAAAAAAACATCTACGATGGCTAACAAATGGTCTAGATTAAGAAGAATTGAGTTTATTGATTTCAGATTGTGCGTTGACGGTAAAATCAATAGAGCAGATCTGGTTTCTTTTTTCAATATTTCAGTTCCTCAGGCTTCACTTGATTTATCCTATTACAGAGAGCTTGTTGAAAAGGCAAAACCTTCAAGAACAAATCTTATTTATGACAAGCATCTGAAAGTTTATGTAAGAGCAGATGATTTTATTCCTATTTTCCCAAACAGATGTTCACCTGAAACATTCTTTTCTGATCTGAAGATGGTTTCAACCAATCAGCTAGATGCAGATCGCTGTTTCTTTGGTTTTACCCCTGATGTTGGTGTTGCATCATTACATAATCCAAGAAGGATCGTATCTCCTGAGATTATGTGTAACCTTATTGATGCCATGAGAGCTCATCTTGTACTTCACATTGTTTACAGTTCTGTATCATCAAACAAGAAAGATGACTATCTGATTGCACCTCATTCATTTGGCTTTAACGGTCTGCGCTGGCATGTAAGAGCATACTGCTATGATTCACATACTTATAAGGACTATGTTCTTACAAGAATAGTATCAACAGAAAAACCTCGTACAGCAGCTCCATCTGATCGTTTCCCTGATCCTATTGGTAACGGTTTTAAGGAAATCGGTACTGGTGGCAAGGATGATAAAGACTGGAAT
>NZ_JBGVMC010000026.1:0-5893 GCF_045124615.1 Succinivibrio sp. | reverse complement strand
CCATTGCCGCACATCTGTACTTCTGATCCATCTGCATTGAAAATTCTATAATGAAAATCAAGATCAGGATCAAATGGTGGTTCAACTAGCAAAAGCTGGTCAAACCCTACACCAAAATGACGATCTGAAAGTCTTTTAATCAGTTCAGGTGAGAAAAAGACTTTTTGGGTAACGCCATCAACAACCATAAAGTCATTACCCAGTCCATGCATTTTTGTAAACTTTAAAAGCATAGAGACCTCTTATTTGATGATGCACTCATCCTTCCAGATGTCTTCAAAAGTCTGACGCTTTTTAATGACATATGACTTATCCTTATCAACAAGAACCTCACAAGGAAGTCTTCTTGAATTGTATGTTGATGCCATTGAAGAGCCGTAAGCACCTGCGCCACGAACAACAAGAATATCGCCGTTCTTAACCTTTAGTTTTCTTTCCTTACCAAGGAAGTCATCACTCTCGCAGATTGGGCCTACAACATCAGATACTACTTCGGGTATATCCTCATGAATTGTTGAATTGATGATTGTCATCCATGAGCCATATAAAGCAGGACGGATCATGTCATTCATACCTGTATCTGTAATTACGAAATGCTTGTCGCCATTGTTCTTCTGATAAACAACCTTTGCAAGAAGAACTGATGCATTTGCAACCATTGCACGACCAGGCTCTAAGTACAATGCAACATCAAGATCCTTTAATCTTTCTAAAATTGGAGCAATGTACTCTGATGGGGTTGGAGGTGTTTCATTGTCATAGGTTACACCAAGACCGCCACCCATATCGATATGGTCTACTTTAATGCCAGCTGATAATAATTTATTGTATAAAGCAACAATTTTATCTGTAGCTTCAATAATAGGCATACCAGAAGTCATCTGAGATCCGATATGGCAGTCGATACCAGAAATATTCAGACAGTCAATCTTTGACATTTTTACATAAAGATCGAATGCGTTTTCTTCTGTAATACCGAATTTGTTATTCTTTAAACCTGTTGAGATATATGGATGTGTCTTAGCATCAACACCTGGATTTACACGAAGAGCAACATTTGCAACAACACCTAGTTTTCTTGCAGCTGCAACAACAGTTTCAATCTCTTCTTCTGATTCAATGTTCAGACAGTTGATACCAACAGATAAAGCATACTCAATTTCAGAATAGGTCTTACCTACACCTGAGAAAACAACTTTATGTGGGTCGCCACCTGCAGCAATTACTCTGCGAAGCTCACCTTCTGATACAACGTCAAAACCTGCACCTAGTTTTGCCATTAAATTTAAAATAGCAAGATTTGAACAAGCCTTTACAGCAAAGCATACAAGGTGTTTTTTACCATTAAAAGAAGACTCAAATGCATTTAAGTGTCGTTCTAATGTTGCTTTTGAATATACATAAAGTGGGGTTCCATACTCTTTTGCAAGAGAGGTGATTTCAACATCTTCTGCAAACAGACTGTTGCCTTTAAAATTAAAAAAATCCATTTATTTTTCTCTTCTTTAAATTTATAAACTACTCTTATTTCTGCTCTGCCATCAAAGCTTCATCTTCGATATACAGAGGGCCTTTAATTCCACATGCGTTTATAGCTAATGCAGATAAAAGGACAGATAAAATCAATATTGTTTTCAATGTAAAAACCCTTATAAAAATTCTTTTGCTAGTATAACAAAAAAGAATAAATTATCCGAAGATTTGAAAAATCATTCCATTATGGTGAGATTCTGTAGAATTCTTAAGATTATCGCTTCGTATTCTCAGTTAATTGTCCTGTGAAACCATAATAGAGAATGGTTTTACCTTTGTCATTTCATTGTTTAAAACAAAATACTGAGGAAGATTGAAATTAAGTTTTAATGAATTATCTTCGTTTTTATATTCCTGAGCATAAAAACGATTGATTTCGTTTACCAAGGCTGTACGAGAACCTTTGAAATTTCGATAAATTTTTACTTCATTTCTTTCATTTACAATATATATATCGTAAATATCTACATGCTTTACAAAGAAATACTGAATAATACCTTCTGTTGATGATCTTTCAACAACATCAGGAACCTGCAAAGCATATTCAGGACGCATACCGAATCTAGACAGAATGGTCACATCATCTTGAGATGCCTTAAATGAAAAACGCTTTACCAATGACAAATTATTATCAGCATCAGAAACAACTTCATAAGTATCATGCCCAAGAGCGAATACATGATTTGAATCATAACCGTTAATGCAGTTATAAATTCCTCTGATCACAGCCGCTAAATCGTATCTGATAAGATCTCGGTGAGAATCAGAGTAAGAGCATACTTTAATAAACTCTAATGGATTGAAGATCTCCTCATGGGTATCATCAATTTTTTGTGACTTGATAAGTGATGCTAGAACATCTGCTATTCCAGACTCTCCATCTGAGAATGAATTACAAGAAATCTCGCCCCATGAGTTTAAGTTAATGACATCAACAGAACCTATCAGGCACATCTTCTGACGACCTAGACTTAAAGCAGAACCAATCTCAAGATCGGATGTTGAAATCATGAATTTTGCCGTCGCATCCTTATGGAAATTAACAACAACCATCGATTTAATAATTTGACGTGGTTTTTGCAGATCTGATTCTTTTACACTTAAATTAGCAGAAAGAATAAACTGTCTGATGTCTTCACTAAGAGCCTTGATTTTTTCTTCGGTTACACTGCTATCTGGTGATTTGATAAACAGATTTGTTCTATCACCTAAAAGACCGTTTGCACTGATCCAGCTTACCATTTCAACAATACTTGGTGTCACATACAGTGCTTTTGATTCAAGGATCTCTATTGAATTTTGCGCATTTGCAAATACATGCCAGCCATGATTACATAAGGAAAACTTTGATGGTTTTACTAATGTAAGATTCTTTTCTTGATGGATATTTTCTAAAGCTGATTTGATAATTACAACTTTTCCAGGATATTTTTCGTATGCTGAATAAATTTTTCTTGATAAAACACCTGCATCATCGGACGTAATAGCAAATTCAATGTTATGGTCCATACAGAAACGTAGCAGTGATTTATAACTTTCAAGAAGAGAGGAAAATAGTTTTTTTACTCTGTAGATTGATTCATTTACAGAAATTTTATCTGGGTTATTTATTGTATCAATATAAGATTCAGACCACTTCCATGTTTTTGTAATGAAGTTTAAAAAAGTCTGTCTTCTTAAAAGAGCTCTCTTATTGGTTAGCTGATCTAATGCATTTTTAATTTTTGAATAGAAACTTATTCTTACAAGATCAATTCTTTCAAAATCACCGATAGATAACAGATAACCTGATACCTTTTTGAACATCAGATAATATGGATCAAGTTTTAACTGAACCTTACCCTTGGTTTTAAAGATCAGATCCTTAAGTTCAAGTGATAGCAGCCTTGTATTAGGATACTCACTTGCATAAGCTTCCATTAAAAGTATCTTGAGAAGAGCTTTAAAAGGTCTATCAATACCCTTATATACAAGCCACAAACCTGAACCAAAATACTCTTCTGGAGAACATTTTGCTACAGAGCCGAAATCAAACCATTGATCTCGCTCAATAAAATCGCTTTGATAAAATTCTTTAAGAGCCTTCGGGTAATCGTCATATTCATCTTCTGATGAAATCATATACCATGCAATATATCGACCACACAATCTCATTGAGGTTCTATAAAATTCATCTAGCAAAAACAGACTCTGTGCTGAACCACAATCTTCTGTATCCATTGTGCCATGAGAGCCGTTCACAAAGCGATCTTCTACAGTAACAAACAGATTGAGCTCTACACCTAAAGCTTTAGCATATGCAGAGATAAATCTGCATTTTTCAGACAGTCTGTTTATTTCAAAATCCGGAGTATCCTTACTTATGCACACCCAAATATCAAGATCAGAATCAGGTCCCTGAGCAATTGTAGATGTACTGCCCATAGAGTAAAGACCATATATAGGATAAAAGGTTTCGACCTTTTCATCAGGATCTATATTGTGGGCTCTTAGATATTCTCTTTGTTTTTCATTTGGAACAAACATATCTATTCCATGAGGAACAGATCCGTTTCTGTAACCTGGAAGATTTTTATGATTGTAGTGCAGAAGAACAGGAAGAATAGATAAGAATTCAGCTGATTCCTTAGGCATAATATCAGTCGCGCGCTTATATTGTTTTGCGATGAATTTTCTCATGCGCTCAAATCTGTATTCAAACTGCGACTTATCCATACATACCTAAAAACAATTCAACAAAATCATCGACAAGGGATAATACCAACAGATCGATGTTTAGACAACAAAAACAGCTTTTGTACTGTACTTTTTATACAACACTCAAAGAATAATGGTATTGTATAACAGTTTATCAGCAAAACGGCATTTTTATCCTATACTCTTAAATGGATACTTAAAAAAAAGAGTGATCGACAACAAATATAATTGTATCGCAACTTATTGAAATATTTTGAAAAATATATAGTCATGCTATTATAAGCTTGGGTATATACTAAAAGTGAGCATTCATAAAATGGATGAAAAGAAATTAAAGCAAACAAACATCGCCTCACAAAGTTCAAACGAACACGTACAAGCAAACAGTCAAGAACAAAATCTTGAGCAACTTGAAAAAGAGGCTATTGCCATTGAGAAAGTTGCAAAAGATCTACTTCATAGTGAAAGCCAATACAGACCTTCATCAGACAATGATAAACCTGTGGAAGCGAATAATCATAAAAAAGAAGAAAATATGACTGATACTAAGAATAAGAACAACAGCATAAAAGAAGAGATCCCTTTATCAGGAGAAATACGTTCTCTTAAAACAAAAATAAATGTATTAACAGCACTGATGATAGCTGTTATTTCTGGTGCTGGCTTTGGAGCATACTATTTTCATCAGCACAGATTTGATGATATAAACGAATTAGCAAGCAAAATTGAAGCTACTAAATTAGAAGTTTCAGACAAAGCTTTAAAAGTTGAATCATTAAGTAATGATGTGAAAGCAAAAGATGCCAGAATGGATGAGCTTTTCACACAAAATTCCCAGATTATTGCTAACAACAATGTAATAAAAACTAGCACTGAAGATTTAAAGCAGCTTGTAGAATTATATGGAGCTAATACTCAGTCTGTTTCAAACAGATTGAAAGATTATGAGGATAGAAAGCCAAATGACTGGCTCATTGCACAAAGTTACTTCCTTGTAACAAATGCTCAGAATATTCTTGAACTGACTGACAACGTAAGTGCAGCACTATTAAATCTAGAAAGAGCTGATATCCTGATTGCCAAAATTGATGAAGATGAAATAATTCGTTTAAGAGAGGCTTTAAGTAAGGATATTGCAAAACTAAAAGCTCTTCCTGTTCTTGATACTAGAGGCATGAATATGAAGCTTGACTGCATTTACAATGCAGTTTCTCAAATGCCTTTAAACGAGTTTTTAAGAGCAAACAGAGATAAATTCGAGTCTGAACAGAATGCAAAAACAGCAGAAATTAAAGACTGGAAGAACAATCTGTTAGAGTCATTAAAGGACTTTTCTTCTCGCTTTATTGAAGTAAGAAGACGTGACGAAAATATCGTTAACCAGTTCTTATCACCTGATCAGACAAAAATCCTAATGAAGAATATTCAGACAGAAATTCTTCTTGCAAAGGTTGCTATATTCAATCAGGATCAAGAAGCCTTTATTCAGAATCTGTCTCAGGTAAATCAGCAGTTAAAAGCATACTTTGATCCTAACAGTGAACTAGTTGCAAGTTCTCTTGAAAGTTTAGATGAGCTAATCAAACAGACAATTACCTACAAGAGCAAAGGCTCACTTTCAAGCTATGAAAAGTTCCAGAATATTGCAACAGATAGATTCCAT
>NZ_JBGVMC010000025.1:0-1099 GCF_045124615.1 Succinivibrio sp. | reverse complement strand
TTTCCAGTGCTTTTGGATCGGTGCAGTAAAAATCATAACTTGCTCTGTCATTCTGGGCGTGATTACTCGCCCCTGTGGTTACAAAAATCTTATGTGTGTTTTCTGTCATTTTCTAATCTCTTGAAAAGCCATACCAAGCACCGTCTTGATCTCTCGTTATCTCTCCATCAAAACTGAAATTTAATCGATTAAAAATCTTTTTCCAGATACTCAAAGCTAGTTGATTCTGATTTAAAACAAAAAGACATACACGCCTTTTAATAAACATAGGATGATTAACAATATAACAAATCTGCCCTGTCATTATGCCTTGATTTCTGTATTCAGGCATAATATATGCCTCATGTATAGCAATTTGATAATTAAACTGCTCTTTGTGTATCTGTAGCGGTTCTCCCCACATCACAAAGCCAATATGTTTATTTTTCTTCTGAATAATCTTATATTTCCACTTTTTTAGGCTGTTGAATAAAGCCTCCATACGTTGACCTTGATCCCAATGGTCTAAATGTAATTCATTTTCAAAAAAATCATTATATTCATTCCATAATCTTTTTAGCGAATTACTGATCACGTTTACCACTCCTTAAATTTCAGCTCTAATTCTTTAACCATACACAGATTAGATTTTAGAATATTTCTGCCTGTTTCGCTCAATTTCTTATTTTTCAGGCGTTCTTCAAGATCCCATTTATACACTTCAAGGGCAATTCCGATCAAGCCTCGCTCTTTGCGGTCTAATTTTATATTATCTTCATTGTTATTCATTTTTTATGACCTTAAAAAATCTCTGTAAATTTCGTTTATATCTTCTCTGATTTCTTCTTCTGTTATACCTTTTAAATACAATCTTTTAAAGTAGGCGTATTTTCTGTCTGAAATATAATTAACCTCAAAATAACTTGTTTTATTCTGTTTATTGCACTCTGCTAAGATTTCAGTTAATACATTATCAAAATTAAATCGATCTAGATTAACAATCATTTTCCAGAACTCCCAAAACCGTTTGAGCCTCTATCTGTTTTTGGCAGTTTGTTGACTTCCTGCAGTTCAATGGCAGGCAATGGCACGATCACGATCTGCGCTATGCGTTCACCTG
>NZ_JBGVMC010000024.1:0-2196 GCF_045124615.1 Succinivibrio sp. | reverse complement strand
ATATTTACATTGACATATGAACAATCTAATTTACAGGCAGTTTTTCAGATAACAGATATCCTTTTCAAAATCATCAAGTCTCTCTTTACTGTCCTTGTTAGTTTCTACAGATACACATGCTTTGTCATGAAATATTTCATCAGCCACCCACTTAATATCAAGATTACCTGTACCTAAATGTGGATGTGCATCATAAGGAGATGTCATATCTGTAATATCTGACAGATGATACATTCTTGGTGATAATTTTTTAATTTCCCTTAAGAATGAATATGGCTCAATATTTTGTGAATTAGCTGAACAGACTGCATGGCCAATGTCAAAACAAAGACCACAGGATGCTGTATCCATTATCAGTTTAAGCTCATCTACTGTTGCACCTCTGCAAAAGTTACCGCCCATTTTATTTGGAAGAGCTACAAATGGCTTATTCTCAATTACAGCTCTACTCTCATTGAATGATGCAAGCTGTCTTGCAGTTTCATTTACATCACCATCAATTCCACCGTGAAATATGATGCAGTCAGCACAAAGCTCATCTGCAAAAAGTCTGCTCTGCTCATATATTTCAATATTTCGCGCTCTGTTTTCTCTTTTTGCAAGATTAAAACCGTGTGCAAAATGAGCATTGTGAATGATAAAAGGGATCTTCAGCTTTTTCCATGCGCTTAATGTATCTGTTGTATCAGGAACTACATATAGCTCTATATAATCATAAATACCATGTGAATATAATCTGCTAGCTTCTTTCAAATAATGATCGGTATTAACTGACCAGAGTTTTAATCCTGCTTTTATATTTTTTCTGTTCAAAATTTACCCTCCGTTTTTCAGTTAATCTTAAAACAAAAAGAAAAAAATCCATACAGGAGTTTTTCTGTATGGATCATATATGCGTTTCATATTCTTTTTTATACTATTCTATATTAACTGCCTTTTCATTGGTCTTATTGATGGTTACATAGTATTTATCGTTATTCTTTATAAGACAGAACTTGTATACTCCAACCTGTGGAGGGTAGAAGGTTAAATCCTCATACATAGAATCAGGATTAAGCTCAATCCCCACATTGTCACCTTCCTTGATGGTACCAATTCTTGTATAACCAAAATTTGTACCTCTGCTCCAGTCTCTGTCAGCAAACTTGAACTTTGTTGTACGAACAAGTCTGGTATTCACACACCCACCAACGTCAGTCTGTTTTAATGCATACTCGTCAGTTGCATCATAGTTGTTCATCTGACCTCTAAGATATATAACCTTACCATTGATTATATAATCTTCTGCGGCATGCACTGCAAAAACAATTCCGCATAGTATAAGCATGCCCGTAGCAAAATATTTCAAAGCTTTCATTTTATTATTATCCGTAACTTCAATACGTTTGTTTGATTTGAATAGATGTTACAAATTATTTTTACCACAATCAAAGCAGATCTTATAAAGATTTGATATAGAGCAATAAAAAAGAGCACCTATATCTATTTTTGTGCTCTTTTTAAAACTTTTTTTGCTTTAATTTATCTGATTTGATGCATTTCCTATCACATTGACGATCTTAATCTGTTTGTCATCAGGAATTTCCTGATAAGACAATACTCTAAGACCAGGAATAGTATTCTTTACAAATCTTGAGAGTGTTGATCTTAAAATACCTGAGGTTAGTAAAATTGCAGGCTCTCCTTCCATTTCCTGATTGTTTGAAGCTTCCATTAATGAATGCTGAAGTCTTTCTGCCATACCAGGTTCAATACCTACACCTTCAGCACCACCAGTCTCAAGTGACTTATGCAGTACCTTTTCAAGATCCGGTGCTAGCGTAATTACAGGAATTACATTTTCAGAGCCTACAATATCCTGAACAATCAGACGTCTTAAACCAATTCTGCTTGCTGCTGTAAGTACCTCAGGATCCTGACTCTTAGGACCGTACTCAACAAGTGTTTCAAGAATGGTTCTCATATCTCTGATAGGCACACCTTCATTTAAAAGATTCTGAAGGATGTGTGTTAAAAGACCTAAGCTTACAACACCAGGAACAAGACCGTTTACAAGTTTAGGCTGAGTTTTTGCAACAATATCAAGAATATTCTGAACCTCTTCCTGACCTATTAAGGATGCAGAGTTATTAACAAGGATCTGAGATAAATGAGTTGCAATAACTGTTGAACAGTCAACAACCGTATAACCAAGTC
>NZ_JBGVMC010000023.1:0-19567 GCF_045124615.1 Succinivibrio sp. | reverse complement strand
GATAAACGCTTGTAGGTTGTATCAAGAGAATGGGTTGCTTTACCTAACTGTCTGTTAGAGTTTAAGCTTGAAACGTTTGTATTTACATAAATTGCCATTTTAAAACTCCCGCTCAATTTATGAGCAATTATCTTCTTGATTCAGTTATCGGCAACATACAAATTTACTTTAACTGTTTTTTAATTTTTCTAATTTTGCAGTACAATTAGTCTTCAAACTGCTGGAGATAAGATGTTTTTCAATAAGAATATTTCTTCTAATAAATTAGACGACATTGGTTTTTATATAACTTCTATTTTTGTAGGTTGCCTACTAGCATTAGTAATCATGTCCGTTGCAAGAGGCGCCATTGTCTTTTCTTTTGCTTTAAATCCTTTATGCGATCTTCCATTTAGTGAGAAACTTGATTTTTCATTTACATCATTAAGATTTGATCTTAAAACAGCCACATTTGCATACGTATTACCTCTTGTTATAGGTTTAATTTTCTGTTTTACAAGATTCTTTGGAATATATAAAAAGCTGTTTTTTGTCTACAGCTATATCATTCTGATTGTCATTACTCTATTTTCAGTAATTAACTATTTTTATTTCAAAACATACGATAAATCTATTGATACATTTATTTTTGCTCTAACAAAAGAAGATCCAACTGCAGTTTTTAAAACTATCATTGAAGATTATCCGTTTTTTACAGGTTCTATTTGTCTTTTTATAGGTGCTGTTGTTTTATATTTAGTGCACATAAAACTGATTACTCATTTTGTAAAAAAAGTATCTCTCCCAAAAACATTAGGTAAGCTTTGCATTCTCTTAACAGTTTTCATTGTTTTATTTGGAATTTTCATGAGAGGCTCCTTTGGCACATTCCCTATAAGACAGTTAGATGCTCAGGTTTGTGATAAACCTGCAGTTAACTACTCTATTCCAAATGGTCCTATTGCTTTTTATTGGGCTTATAAATGGGATAAACAAAGTAGATTGATACCAAAGACTTATCCTGAAAATGTTGCCTTTTTTGCAAATTCATTAGGATTTAAAACAGATTTCAAGGATTTTGCTTCTGTTCTCAAGCCTATGTATAACAAGACTCCATATAATGAGTTTCTTGTAAACAACAAACCTGATGTTGTCTTTAACGTCATGGAGAGTATGAGTACTCATATGCTCACTTATGATGATGAAAATAACAGAGATCTGCTAGGAGAGCTTAGAAAACATACAAAAGAGGACTATTTCTTTACAAACTTTGTATCTGAAGGTGATGGTACTTCTGACAGTCTAACAAGACTACTTGTATCTGTTCCTGATCTTAATCTGTCTACATCAAGACATGCAGATAAAGATTACCTTATGAATATTGTAAAAATATTTAAGAAAGCAGGCTATGAAACTGTATTTGTAACAGCATCTACAGCATCATGGAGAAACTATAACAACTTTTTAAGATATTTAGGTTTCGACAGAATTATTGAACGCTCTTATGTAAAGCTAAAACACCCAAATGCTACAGAAAGTGCATGGGGCATTGATGATGAATATATGTTTAAAGAAACTCTCAATATTCTTAAAGAGAAGAGAGAAAAACCTCGTTTTGTTATGACATTATCTATAACAAATCACCCACCATACAGATATCCTGAAAAGAGGGTTATGCCTGATTTGAACATAACAGAGGACATTCTTGAAAGATTCCCATACAAGGATACAAAAACTATTTTTGGTACCTTCCAGTATGCAAATAACGAGCTTGGAAAATTTATTTCTGCAATTAAAAATGATGAAACATTAGCAGAAAGAACCTACATTGCTGCAACAGGAGATCATAATCTAAGAGGCATTGGATATCTTGATCATCCTGATGAGGCTATGTTCGGTCATGCTGTACCATTCTATCTTTATATACCAGAAAAATATAAAGGCGTATCTAACATTAAATATGACAAAAACAGATTAGGCTCTCACAAGGATATTATTACCACTATTCTGTATCATTCACAGTCAGATCTTGAATTCTACTCTTTTGGATGTGACCTATTATCTGACAGGAAGTGCTCATTCCCATTTGCCTACAATCAGATTGTTTCAGCAAAATTCAACAGTAAATATGCCTGTGAACTTTCAGGCGATTATAAAATGCACTCCCATAGATTCAATGGCAAGGGAATTTTACTTGTTGATAAGGAAAATACAAATCAGGACTGCAATTATCACATTTCCTTTAGCATGATGCAGTCATATTTATATTACCTTCAGACTCAGTTAAATCAAGGACAGTCTTTAATTGAATTTTTAAAAGAATATAAAGGTCAATTAAAGTAAAAAAACAGCGATGTTCATAAGAAAACTGAACATCGCTGTTTTGAATTGAAGATATTAAGCTAATTCCTGCTCAATACCTTTTATAAGGATATGAATAATCATAGTATGGATTTCCTGAATTCTGTCAGCATATCCATCATGAGGAACGATAATAGAAACATCACCAAGATCTTTTAATTTACCGCCGTCTTTACCTAGCAGTAAAACAGATTTGATACCTTTTTCCTTGCAGACTTTACAGCTTTCAATAATATTTTTTGAATTGCCAGATGTTGAGATTCCAAGGAAAACATCACCTTTTGCGCCCATACCCTCAAGGTAACGAGAAAAGATATAGTCAAATCCATAATCATTACCAACGCATGTGATATGGCTTGGATCACATATTGCAACAGCAGGATATGATGGACGATTCTCTCTGTATCTTCCTGTTAGCTCTTCAGCAAAGTGCATAGCATCGCACATAGAGCCACCATTTCCTGCAGATATGAGCTTGCCTCCGTTTTTTATTGAAGAGGACATAATTTCAATAGCTTTTTCAATTAGCTCTTTAGTGTCTGGTCTTGAAATAAAGTTCTCTAAAACTTCTCTTTCCTGCTTTAAATCATCAAGAACATTAAATGAAATCATAATTACTCCAGTTTTATTTTCGGCCCATTACACGATCTTCCCATTCCTTGTATGCAGCCTTTTCTTCATTTAAATACTCATCGAGTACCTTTAACTGCTGCTCTGAGAGGATCTTTTTGTGCATTTTATCAATGGCATCATTAAGACGCTTTTTATATTCCTTTTTAGGCTCTTCTTCGCCCTTTACAGGATATTCATCACTATATTCATCTGACCAGTAGCATCCGCTTAAAGGAGATTGGCCTTCAGGTGTTTTAAAAGGTTTGTTAAAAGCAATCTCAATCATCATATCGACATGAGATGCATGACTTTTCTCATCAACCATTAGTTGAGGAAGTACAACCCCCTCAGGTCTTACAAATCCCTGCCCCTTTGCTGAAGCGATTTCTGAAAATTCAAGTGAACTTTGTCCACCTGTCATTGCAAGATAAACTTCAGCTAAGATCTGAGCATCAAGCAAAGCTCCGTGAAGAGAACGGGCAGAACGGTCAACGTCAAAAAGATTACATAAATTATCAAGATTAACCTGACGACCAGGGCACAGTTTCATAGCAAGCGAAACTGTATCAACCACGGTTGCCATATCTTCAGTGCTTTCATCAAGGCCAAGCAACATCCATTCTTTATCCATAAAGCCCACGTCGAACTTTGCGTTATGAATGAGAAGCTCTGAACCCCTTATAAAATCAATTAACTTATCTGCAACCTGTGCAAATTTTGGTTTGTCGGCAAGAAATTCATTAGATATACCATGAACATTGAAAGCTTCCTCATCAACAGGTCTTTCAGGATTCACATACAACTGAAGAGTTCTGCCGGTGAGCTTTCTGTCGATAATTTCTACACAGCCAACTTCAATGATTCTGTGCTCTCCTGGAGTACCATCATCTGATTTACCTGTTGTTTCTGTATCGAGTGCAACTTGCCTTTTCATGGATTATTTCCAATAACATAAAAAAAATTTACCTGCACATAGTAGCATAAAAGCAGATTCATTAGTCATATATATGCCAGATTATGTTTTTTAACATTTTCAAGAAAATTTTTTCTAAGTTTTTTATAAGGATCAAGGTCTATTTTGACTTCGTTCTATACAATCATTACAGATGGTACTATGTATGACAGAGCAAAATCTGTATATAGAATCATGCAAAAATATTATTGTTGGATTTTGCTATAATAAAGGCACTGTTAATGCGTTAATTCATAATTAAGAAGTTGATACTTCTTTATTTTATATAGGATGACAATGAAAGAAGTACTTCTTTTTACTGACGGTTCATGCCTTGGCAATCCTGGACCTGGTGGTTATGGTGTAATTTTAAAATACAAAGAACATGTAAAAGAAATGTCATGCGGATATGAGCTTACAACGAATAACCGCATGGAACTGTTAGCTGTTATAACAGGTCTATCAGCATTAAAGGAACGTTGCAAGGTTACTATTACAACAGACAGCCAGTATGTAAAAAACGGTATAACTTCATGGCTTGAAGGCTGGAAAAGAAAGAACTGGCGTACAAGCTCTGGTGGTGCTGTAAAAAATAAAGATCTATGGATAAGACTTGATGAAGCTTATTCAAAACATGATGTAACATTTGTATGGGTCAAGGGGCACAACGGACATCCTGAGAATGAACGCTGTGATGAGCTTGCAAGAACTGCAGCCTTAGAAAATAACAGACTTTGTGATGAAGGTTTTTCATCCAAAGCTTAATAAAGTAGGATTTGCCAGTGATAAAACAGTCAAAACTATTCTCAATCATTGCAATTTGCTTAAGTATTCTCACATTAAGCGGATGTTCCTCTAACAAGACATCTGATAGCATGTCTTTATCATATGAAAGCAATGCAAGACAGCCAAAGCAGTTGCAAAGTACTTCTCTTTGGGAAAGTGAACACTGGCATGAAAAGAGATTCACTTTAGACTGGGAACTTACAGATCAGGAAAAGACAATTGCAAAGAAATTTGCAAAAACTGTTCATTCTAATCTAAACAGAAACGATTTTTATCTTCATTATCTTTTATCAAAACTTAATGAAGAGAATGTACCTTTAGAAATGGCTGCAATCCCTTTAGTTGAAAGTGGACTTAATCCTCATGCATATCATGGTGGTGCCCATGGAGCATGGCAGTTTATCAGAGCTACAGGTCGTTCTTTAGGCCTTAAAAAACAGGGCCACTATGATGGTATATATGACTTTTTTGCATCTACTGATGCAGGAATTAAATATCTTAAAAAACTTTACAGTGATTTAGGCGACTGGGAATTTGTTGTACTTGCCTACAACCAGGGTGAATATGGTGTAAAAAAGGCAATTGAAAGAGCGAAGAAAAAAGGTGTTAGCAATATAAATCCAAATACTGTTGGTGTTGCAAGACAAAGCAGAGCATATTTAAGCAGAGTAAAAGCTTTTGCTGATATTCTAAAACAGCCTGATTTTTATAATATAAAACTGCCAAATATCAAGAACAGACCTCCATTTAGAAAGGTTGAGATTGCAGGTCGTGTTAATTCCTTAAAGAAGGCTGCTGAATTATCAGGTGCAAACATTGATCTTATAAAAAAACTGAATTCTGGTTATCGCACTGATAAGATAAATCCAAATCGCGCTCTTTATATTCCTTTAAAACATGCAAAAGTTTTAGAAAAAGCGCTTGAAGAAATGGATAGTGGAAAAGAGAAACTTTAAGGATAAAAAACCTAAAAAGGAAATCATCCTTTTTAGGTCTATAAGATCTACATCTTTATTCTGAATGTGTTACAAAACCTTCTGAATCTAAAACCTTATACTCTTCACAGGACTTTTTAAGTCCATAGCTGCAGCCTCTTGCATAATGCTCCGCTGCAAGATTGAAATCCTGAGTAACACCCCATCCTTGCATAAACATATCACCAGCAAAATGGCATGCCTCAGCATTCTTCTTGTCGCAAAGAAGTCTGAATATCTTCATTGCCTTTTTATAATCTGTCTGTACACCATCGCCCATCATATATGCATAAGCAAGTACTCCACAGGCTCCACCTTCTTTTTTATCGCAGGCATCAGTTAAGATCTCTATACCTTTTTTCTTATCAATCTTAACTTTGCCAAGACCTGAATAATAAGTTGCACCTAGTGCAGTACAGCCAGGAATAAAATTGTTAGAGCAGGATTTTTCAAAAAGCGTAATTGCCTTTTTGCCATTATCTGCATCAATATACATTTTGCCAGCTAAAGTACAGTCCTGCATCTCTCCTTTTTCACAGGAGCTTTCAAGTTTTTTTAAAGCATAATCCTCATCATCTGCAAATGAGTTAAAACAGATTAGTGCTAAAAAAAGAAGTGATAATTTTTTCATTGTCGCCTCATTACTGATCTTTAAAGTGTTTCTAACATCTTTAAAAATTCGTCTTCTAAAATAACTCTTACAGACAGCTCTAAAGCTTTTGTATACTTTGAACCTGGTGCCTCACCACATATAAGAGCGGTAGTTTTCTTTGATACAGATGATGATACTTTAGCACCTAAAGCTAAAAGCCTGTTTTTAGCTTCATTTCTATCCATAGATGATAAGGTGCCAGTTATTACGAATGTCTGACCTAACAGTGGCGCTGCTGCCCCATTAGATGATTGCTTAATTGAGGTAAGTTCAATACCTGCAGAAAACAAGAATCCATCATCATGCTTTACAAGTCTGTCTATCACCATCAGATTGTGTTTTTCAAGGAAGAAGTCACAGATATGTCTTGCAACTACAGGACCTACATCTGGCAGTGACAAAAGTGTCTGATAGTCAGCTTTTATAAGATCGCTAATAGAATCAAAATTCATTGCAAGAGTTCTTGCAGTTGACGCACCAACCTCTCTGATTCCTAATGCATAGATAAATCTGTTTAACGGAACAACTCTTGATTTATCGATAGATGCAATAAGCTTCTTTGCAGTAACCTCACCTAACAGTCTTGTTTTTCTCTCATCTGAGCCCTTATCGAGCACAGTTGATGCCAGATCACTTACAGATAGAGAATACAGATCGGCAACCGATTTTATCTTTCCGCTGTTTACAAGCTCTTCTACAATGCGATCACCAAAACCTTCAAGATCCATTGCATCTCTTGAAACAAAATGAATAATACTCTGCTTTAACTGAGCCTGGCATACAAGTCCGCCTGTACATCTTGAAACAGCTTCTCCTTCAACCTTTTCAATATCTGATCCGCATACAGGACAGAGTGTTGGGAAGACAACATCCTTTTGAGTACCATCTCTTTTTGATACAACAACACCTGAGACCTGAGGTATAACATCACCTGCACGTCTTACGATTACTGTATCACCTATTTTGATGCCAAGTCTTTCTATCTCATCGGCATTATGTAGGGTTGCACTCTGTACTGTAGCTCCACCAACATAAACAGGCTCAAGCTTTGCAACAGGTGTGATTGCACCGGTTCGTCCTACCTGAAACTCGACATCTAAAAGTTTTGTCATCATTTCTTCAGGTGGGAACTTATATGCAATAGCCCATCTTGGAACTTTTGCTGTAAAGCCTAATGATGACTGAGACTTTAAAGAATTAACCTTTAAAACCACACCATCAATGTCGTAATTAAGCTCGCCACGTCTTGAAAGTATGTCCTTGTAAAACTCCTGAAGACCATTAAGTCCCATTACACATCTTATGTTAGGATTTACAGGAATAGAAAACTTCTTTAACTCAAGAAGGCAGTGATACTGATCGTCTGGGAGGGTATATCCTTCGCACTCACCTACATAGTAGGCATAAAATGACAGTGGCCTTTTTGCTGTAACTTTAGGATCAAGCTGTCTTAAAGAGCCTGCTGCAGCATTTCTAGGATTTGCAAATACCTTTCCACCATTTAATCTTGCATTCTCATTCCATTTTTCAAAACCATCTCTGGTCATAATAACCTCACCTCGAACATCAAGGTAGGATGGAATATTGTCACCTGTAAGCTTTAGTGGAATTGCCTTGATGGTTTTTACATTCTCGGTAATATCCTCACCGACATGTCCATCACCTCTGGTTGCGCCTCTGACTAGCACACCATCCTTATAGATTAAGGAAACAGCAAGCCCATCTAATTTTGGCTCTGCACAGTACTCAATCTTATCGACACCTAATGAGTCAACAAGCCTTGAATTGAAGTCTATAAGCTCTGAATCATAGAAGATATCACCCATAGACATAAGAGGAACCCTATGAGGTGCACTTTCAAATGCTGTCAGCGCAGGTCCACCGATTCTTTTTGATGGAGAATCCTCTCTTACTATTTCAGGATGAGCCTGTTCTAAAACAAGTAACTCATTGTACAGTCTGTCATACTCAGCATCTGGTACTAATGGCTCATCGTCAACATAATATGCTTTTGCATAGGAGTTAAGAGTATCTACAAGAGTATTGTAGCTCCCTGTAAGATCGCTATTTTGATTTGACATAAGAATTAGTCTCCAGATTTATCATACTCTCGAAGCATATGCTCAAGAGCATCTAATGCATCTGATGAATATTCTTTTGAATCATTGTCTACGATGATACCGCCTAGATGCTCTACAAGACGTTCTGCAGCAATTCTCATAGCCTTGAAGTAAATAAAGCACTTACCCTTTTTTGGAAGCTGCATATAAATTGCAAGTGATCTTGTAGAGAATGAAGACATATCCTGAGGGAATGAATATGGAGCTTCTAAAGAACAGATCCTAAATACAATTCTTGCTTTTGTTTCAGGATCTTCATAAACGCAGTAAATATCCTTTTCACCTCTTAAAAAGCCGTACTGAGAAAACAGCTCTTCAAGATCAAGACCTGTATATGGACGACCTTCATTTGCAATAAGATTTAATTCATATGTATTCTGAATGATTCTGTTTTTACTGCTGTTGCTCTTACTATCATCAGTAATAGCAGCAAAGTTCTGAACTCTTGGAACATCTTCACCGTCTGATTGTACAGACATGCTTTTTGGAAGAACAATTCTTACCTTGCCAACAGCGGATGACTGCTGTATTTCCAGATCTTCTTTTGAGGTAATAACAAGTTTTCTGTTCAGTGATCTTCCTGAAAACCAAAGTCCGTGAACAACAAATGCTAGGATAGCTAATGCTCCGACAATCAGAATCAGTGAACTTGAATCATTTAAGGTCATCTTTTCTCCAAGTGAAAAGTTTATTTTTATATCTTTAATATTGTATACGAAATAGTATTATTTTTCTTTGTTAATTCTTAGGTTAGAGCACATTTTCAAAAGTTGAATAAGTCCTGTTCATGTATAATAAATCCATGTGATATAAAAACGGACAGTAAAACGAGAGTTAACATAATGAATAATGAGATTACAGCAAGAAAAATAAGTGCTCTTGATGCAATAAGCTATCTTTGTGAAGGAATAAAAATGGCTCTTTCAAAAGAATGCAGACTTTATGTAATGATTCCAATCATTGTAAATTTTGTAATTCTGTTCTCATTAGGTTATGCAACATTCAATTACATAAGTAATATTGTCAGTAACATATTCAAGGAATTCCCTGAGTTTCTAATCTTTCTTGCCTATATAATCACCGCAATTTTAGGACTTTTAATAGGTTTTGTGAGCTGTTATATTTTCTCAACACTAGCTACTATTATCGCCTCCCCTTTCTATGGCTTACTTGCTGATAAGGTAGAAATGAAGCTTAACGGAACACAAAGTGATAATATGTCATTTTTTGACATCATTAAGGATATTCCAAGAATTCTTAAAAGAGAGGCAAGAAAACAGCTGTTTTTCCTACCACTGGCATTTTTAGGACTGATAATCTACTTTGTACCTGTAGTTAATATTCTTTCACCAGTTTACTGGTTCTTGCTTACTGCCTGGATGGGTACTCTTCAGTATACCGATTATGCTTATGACAACCATAAAATCAGTTTTGCTGACATGCAAAGGGACTTAAAGAGCAATAAACTATCCACCTTTACCATGGGTGCTTTTATTGCATTCTTACTTTGTATTCCAGTTTTAAATCTAATTATTCCACCTGCTGCTGTATGTGCAGGAACTAAGTATTATCTGTCTTTACAGAAGACAACAAAACTTGAGTTTTCAAGAGGATAGCTTATGTACACTCTGTCAGGAATTGTGGCTTCATCTGGAATTGCAGTTGCAAAATCATTGATTATTGCATCAAACAAAGATCTCAATCAGCACGAAGATCTGTTTGCTTATAATGTTGATCTTGAAAGAGACAGATATATTAAAAAAACTCTCCTATTTAGCACAAAGCTTTTACAGATAGGAAATCCAGCTAAAGATTCATTACGTGATCTGATTGGAGCTGCTGCAGGATTTTTAAACTCAGCTGACAACAAAAAAGAAATTCTTGATTTAATCAGCTCTGGCTGCTCTGCTAGTATTGCAGCAAAAACTGTTCTTCTTGAAAATCTAGACAGTTTTATCCATAAAAATAACGATCTTAAAACTGACAGAGAAGAGCTGACAAATCTTATGAATGAGTTTGTTCATACACTTGAGCATTCATCAAATGATGCTGTATCTTTGCCAAAGCTTACTCATGATGTCATTCTTATCACCAAGAATCTAACACCTGCTCAGCTTTTATCACTTGATACAAAATTCATTAAAGGTCTTATTCTTGAAGGCGGCAGAGATTCAAGCCATTTAAGCGTTGTTCTAAGAGAGCTTAATATTCCTTCATTATTTGCCGTATTTGATGCAACAACCATAAAAAATGACATTGAAATTCTAATTGATGGAAACTCAGGTCTTGCTGTTGTTGAGCCAAGCGAAGAAATTAAAGAAAGCCTTCTATCAAGACAGGATCCATTCTCCGATCAGATAAATGATGAATCACTGCTGAATATAACTGTTTCCTGCGCTGTAGGTGCTATAAATCAGAGTCAGGAAAAGAACATCACACAGTATGCTCAGCATGGTCTTGGTCTTCTTCGTTCAGAATTCCTCTTTATAAGCTCTAAAACAGAGCCAACTGAAGATGAGATGACTCAGACTTTTTATAAAATCTTCTCAAAAATCAAATTAAATGCACCTATTACTGCGCGTACTTTTGATTTTGCTGATGATAAAAAGCCTCTGTTTAATGTTCATCTTGATGAAAACGGTCCATTACAGGGATATGGAGGCTGTGTCGGAACTGAACTATTAAAAAAGGAAATTAGAGCCTTGCTAAGAGCATCTCAGGGAAGAAAAATTACAATCGTATTCCCTTTGATAACAAGGATCTCAGAAAAGGACTATCTTATTTCGCTTGCTAAAGAATGTGTAAAGGAGCTTGATGATAGAAATACTCCTCACGGAACAATGGCCCTCTCCTTTATGATTGAAACGCCTGCAGCAGTTTTACTTGCCCCTGAAATAGCAAAAGAAGGTGACATGATGATCATAGGCACAAGTTCACTTGCAGAATATGCATCAGCCCCTTGCCCACCTGACAGTGCCTTTACACCTGTTCTAGCAAAAATGATTGTAATGGCAGCAAAGGCAGCTTTTGAAGCTAATGCAACATTAGGCATTGCAGGAAGATTTGCATCACGCACAGAGCTTCTACCACTGTTTTACAGACTTGGTGTTACCTATCTTGTAGCAGGCTCATACAACATCAATAAGTTAAAGGCTGTTATTGAAAGACTGAATCTTGAAAAGGATTTAAAGCCTTCCTTTAACGAGGAGCTGTACTGTAAAATCATGTCAATTTATAAGGGAAGTGAATTAGCTGATCTTATTAATTCATTAAACTAGGAAAACTTATGGGTTTATTTTCATTTTTCTCAAGAAACAAAAGCTCTGAGCAGATAGATGCACACAATGTATCCGATCTGGAGCTTTTTGCTCCTGTAGGTGGTACTTTACTATCTTTAAGAGAAGTACCTGATCTTGTTATATCAGAAAAACTTATAGGTGATGGTGTAGCAATTGCACCAGAGCGTAGTACCAATATGATTTATGCTCCCTGTGATGGAACAATTTCAAGAATAACAGCGTCTAACAATGCATTTACCATAAAAAGGGACAATGGCCTTGAAATCTATGTGACATTCGGTATTGGAACTAATGCCTTTACAGGTAAGGGTATAAGTTCACGAGTTATTGTAGGTGCACAGGTTACACAGGGCACACCAATCATAAATATCGATATGCAAGTTGCAAAAGAAGATTTAGAATCTGCTATCGTTTCAATGATTATAGTTAACAGCTCTGCTGATATTGCTAAAGTAATTTCAAGCAGAGGTAAGGCACAGGCTGCTAAAACACCATGTGCCTGGGTATATCTAAAAGACAGTGAGAGCACAAATGATTAGAGATATTTGCAAAGACGAGGCATTTTTACAGATCCCATCAGAAAAAGCCACAATTGAGGATTTAGAAATTGCAAGAGATATGGTTGATACACTCATTGCACATCAAGAAGAGTGCGTAGGTCTTGCAGCTAATATGATTTCAAAGAGTAAGAATATCATTGCTGTTAATATTCATGGCACAATTCAGGTTATGTTAAATCCTGTAATTACAGAGGCTAAAAATGAGTATGAAGCTGAAGAAGGCTGCCTATCTTTAGATGGCATCAGAAAAACAAAGAGATTTAAAAGTATCGTAGTTGAATATGATGATCTCAAATTCAGAAAGAAAAGTATGAAACTGTCTGGCTTCTCAGCTCAGATTGTTCAGCACGAGATTGATCATCTAAAAGGAATTTTAATTTAAGAAATAAAGCGGTAGTTTTTTTCTTATTAGGATTGTTTTAAAGGGCACAAATCATCGTGCCCTTTAATATTTTATTTTTTGTCTGATCTGATAATCAGATTAGCTAGAATAGCCACAATACCACCTGTTGTAATACCAGATGAGAACAGTGAGCGAACAGAATCATTGAAGTTCTTTAGAATATCAGGAACAAACTCAACTGCAAGACCGCAGGAGAAGCTGATAGCCATAATTAAGATAGTCTTTCTGTTCATTTCCTGAGATGCAATGATCTTGATACCTGATGCTGCAACTGTACCGAACATAAGTAATGTTGCACCACCTAATACAGGATCAGGAATTAAAGAGAAGACTAAACCTACAGCAGGGAAGATACCTAAAATAACCAAGAATGCTGCAATAAAATAACCAACATATCTTGATGCTACACCTGTTAGCTGAATCATTCCGTTATTTTGTGCAAATACGGAATTTGGGAATGAGTTGAAGAAACCTGCAAGCATTGAGTTAAAGCCGTCAGCTAAAATACCGCCTGATGCTCTCTTGTTAAACTCAGGACCTTCAATTTCCTTACCAGAAATCATTGAATTTGCTGTTATATCACCATAAGCTTCAATAGCAGTAATTAGATAAACAACACCTAAACCAATGATTGCAGCAGGATCAAAACTAATTCCATATTTGAAAGGATGAGGGAAATTGATACCACCGTATGATGAAATCTGGTTAAAATCAACTCTACCTATAAGAATTGCAACAACAAATCCAACAGCAAGACCAATAACAATGGAGCTCATTCTTAGATATTTGTTTTTGCAAAGGTTAAAGAAGATAATTGTTGCAATTACAAGTACTGATAAAAGTAAATTTTCAATAGATGCAAATGAACCATCATTCATTGCATTAAAACCGCCACCGCAGGAAATAACGCCAACCTTAATCAAGCTTAAACCGATTAAAGTTACAACAATACCAGCTACAGTTGGAGTTACTACTCGTCTTGCATACTTTAAGATGCGGCTTACAAACATCTCAACTGATGAGCCAACGATTACAGCACCGAAGATTGCGCTTAAACCACCATTTATACCTGCTCCTATAATTGGTGAGATAAACGAAAAAGAAGTACCCTGTATACATAAAAGTCCGCTACCTATAGGGCCTACTTTCTTACACTGAATAAAGGTTGAGACGCCTGATGCCATAAGAGCCATTGAGATTAGATAACCTGTTGTCTCATGGTCAAGTTTGAGTGCGCCTGCAATAATTAGTGGAGGTGTAATGATAGCCACGAATATTGCTAATAAATGCTGAATAGCTGCAAAAAAACTTTCAATAAAAGGAGGTCTATCCTCAAGCTGATATATCAGTTCATTTACTGTTTTCTTTTCGTTTTCCATATTATTCTTTAAATGTGATTGTACAATTATCAAGAGATTCTATAACTGCAAGAGACTCGACTCTGTGTCCTAGTTTTTCTAGCATCTGTCCGCCGTTTTGGAAAGCCTTTTCAACTAAAAAGCCCATACCGACAATTTTTGCACCTGCTTTTTCAACTAATTCGATCATGCCTTTTGCAGCATTGCCGTTAGCAAGAAAATCATCAATAAAGAGAATATCCTCACCTTCTTTTATGAACTCTTTTGAACAGCATACTGTGTAGCTTTTCTGTTTTGTAAAAGAATAAACCTCAGTTGTAAGCATATCTGCCATGGTTGATGGCTTTTTCTTCTTTGCAAATACAACTGGCTTTTTTAGAAGATAACCTAATACAACAGCAGGAGCTATGCCTGAAGCTTCAATTGTCAGGATTTTATCCACATGAACATTTGAAAAACGTCTTGCAAACTCTTCACACATAAGCTGAAGCATCATGGGATCAATCTGATGATTGATAAAAGAATCAACTTTCAGGATACCGCCTTCAAGGCATTTACCTTCAGTCTTTATCTTTTCTACTAAAGGAAGAAACTGATTAGTGCTCATAGCTTTTACTTTACCTATAAATTTCAATAAATTTTGGTAATTATACTATAAGCTTGAACAACAAACACAAAAAGAAAAACGGCCCTGAAAAATTCAGAGCCGTCTTATCAAATATCGTTACAGATTAGATGTTTGCAACGATATCTTCAACAGTCTTCTTAGCATCGCCGAAGCACATTGAGCTGTTCTCCTTGAAGAACAGTGGGTTCTGAACACCAGCATAACCTGGGTTCATTGAACGCTTGAATACTACAACGTTGCGAGCCTTCCAAACCTCAAGAACAGGCATACCTGCAATTGGGCTTGATGGATCTTCTGAAGCTGCAGGGTTAACTGTATCGTTAGCACCGATAACAAGTACGGTATCTGTATTCTCGAAATCATCATTGATTTCATCCATTTCAAATACGATATCGTATGGAACCTTAGCCTCAGCTAAAAGAACGTTCATATGACCTGGTAAACGACCAGCTACAGGGTGAATTGCAAAGCGAACTTCAACACCACGAGCCTTTAACTTCTCGGTTAATGAAGCAACTGCATTCTGAGCCTGAGCTACAGCCATACCATAGCCTGGGGTGATGATTACTGAGCTTGAGTTCTTTAATAAGTCAGCAACCTCTGGAGCCTTAAGCTCACGGTACTCGCCCATTTCCTCATCCTGCTTCTTAGCAGCTGGAGCATTACCAAAGCCACCTGCGATTACAGAGATGAATGAACGGTTCATTGCCTTACACATGATGTAAGAAAGAATAGCACCTGAAGAACCTACTAAAGCACCTGTAACGATCAGAAGGTCATTGCTTAACATGAAGCCTGAAGCTGCAGCTGCCCAACCTGAATATGAGTTCAGCATTGAGATAACAACAGGCATATCAGCACCACCGATAGCAGCAACTAAGTGAATACCGAATAATAATGCAATAATGGTCATTGCGATTAATGGGAATGCATCAGCTTTTGACTGAGCCATATCACCACTAGCTACGAACCAGATCATCAGTAGGAATGAAACTACTAATGCAGCTAAGTTTAAAAGGTTACCATGAGGTAAGCTTAAAGGAGCTGACTTGAAGATACGTAACTTGTAGGTACCATTTAACTTACCGTAAGCAACGATAGAACCAGTGAATGTTACAGCACCAATGAATACACCTAAGAAGATTTCTACAAGCTCAGTTGTGAACATAGCTGGCTGCTTGTGACCACTTGCAGCTGCTAGCTTGTTTACAAGCTCACCAAAAAGATCTGCGCTGTTTGCATCAATTAAAGGTGTAGCCTGAATTAACTGAAGGTAGCTGTTGAAACCAACTAATACAGCTGCTAAACCTACGAAGCTGTGTAAGCAAGCGATAAGTTCTGGCATCTGTGTCATCTGTACTTTGCGTGCAACATAAACACCTACTGCAGCACCGCAAACCATTGCTAAAACAATTGCAGCAAAACCGTATGCTGATTCAACCTGAGCAAAGGTAGCAACTAATGCTACAGTCATACCTACCATACCTGACAGACAGCCCATCTTTGCAGTTTCCTGCTTTGATAAGCCAGCTAAAGCCATAATGAACAGCAATGCTGCCAGAATGTAGGCCATATGAGTTAAACCCACTAACATAATTAAATAATCTCCTTAACCTACTATTATTGCTGTTTTCTAAACATAGCAAGCATACGACGGGTTACAGCGAAACCACCAAAGATATTGATTGATACTAGTAACACACCGATAAATGAAAGAACGCCAATAAACAGACCGTTGCTGATCTGAAGCATAGCACCAACAACCACAATACCTGAAATTGCATTTGTTACAGACATAAGTGGAGTGTGTAGTGAATGGGAAACGTTCCATACTACGTAGTAACCAACAACGCAGGATAATACGAATACTGTGAAGTGTGGTAAGAACTCTGTAGGAGCGTATGCGCCGATAAACATGAAAGCTAATACCATAGCAACTAAAGCTACAAGCTTGATTGCTGGATTTGGCTTCTTAGCCTCAACCTTAGCAGGAGCCTCCTTGGTCTGAGCCTGTGGAGCTGCTGATACGCTGATCTTTGGAGGTGGGAAGGTGATTTCACCTGCCTTGGTAACAGTCATGTTACGTAATACAACATCTTCAAAATCTACATCGATGTTGCCATCCTTGTTCTTGCAAAGTAGCTTGCAAAGGTTTACAAGGTTTGTTGAGTACAGCTGTGATGACTGAGCTGGTAGACGTGCAGCAAGATCGGTATAACCAATCATCTTTACGCCGTTAGCGGTTGTAACAACTTCACCAGCCTTTGTGCCTTCACAGTTACCACCGGTTGCAGCAGCTAGGTCAACAATAACTGAACCTGACTTCATTGAAGCAACCATTTCCTTGGTAATCAATAAAGGAGCCTTCTTACCTGGAATTGCTGCAGTAGTAATGATGATATCTACTTCCTTACACTGCTTTGCAAAAAGTTCCATCTCAGCCTTGATGAACTCATCTGACATTACCTTTGCGTAACCGTCTGAAGAACCACCATCTTCATTCTTGAAGTCGAGACGTAAGAATTCACCACCCATTGACTTGATCTGATCTGCTACTTCTAAACGAGTATCAAATGCACGAACGATAGCGCCTAATGAGTGAGCTGTACCGATAGCTGCAAGACCTGCAACACCAGCACCGATAACCATAACTTTTGCAGGAGGAACCTTACCTGCGGCGGTAACCTGACCTGTAAAGAATCTGCCAAAAGCGTGAGCAGCTTCGATAACAGCACGATAACCTGAAATATTTGCGGTTGATGATAATGCGTCTAAAGACTGTGCACGTGAAATACGAGGCACCATGTCCATAGCAAGAACTGTAACCTTCTTAGCATTCAGCTTGTTTACTAACTCTTCGTTCTGAGCTGGTCTGATAAAGCTTACTAAGGTCTGGCCTTCGTGCATTAATTCAATTTCAGCGTCAGTTGGAGCGTTTAACTTAAAAAGAATGTCAGCAGCATAAACTTCTTTTTCTTTAACAATCTTAGCGCCAGCTTTTACATATGCATCGTCGTCAAAACTTGCAAGTGCACCTGCGCCGCTTTGAACTGCAACTTCAAAGCCTAACTTTAATAGCTTACCAACGGTATCTGGGGTTGCTGCAACCCTAGTCTCACCGTGCAAGCTCTCTTTAGGAATACCTATTAGCATCGCATTTCCCTGTTGTTATTTCCACTAATGTGGAGCTGTTAATATCAAAAATCAGACAAATATAGTCGTGATATGTAAATGATAATGTTTTTTACGTTATATGTCACTAATCACACTATTGAATAATAATTATTTTTTAAAAAATTATCGCCAGTGAACAAATTTTAAACAAAGAATGGCTTATTTATCGGATATTGCACAAAACGCAACATACGGTTAAATATATATTGTTTTCTAAAAATTGTGCACCATTATGGTGACAATAAATATTTTTTCTTTAGTTTTCAGAAACTTATTATTTTTTTGGAATTTTAAAGGAATGAATTTTTAGAAAAATAAGCCTAAGAGAAATTTAAAAGCGCTTCTTTAATATTTCCTAAATGCATGGTATAAGCATCCTCCCCTGGCTCATCACCTACAGGATTGTAGTACTCCTTTCGAACTCCAACCTTTTTAAATCCAAGCTTTTCATATAGGTTTATAGCAACAAAATTGCTAACTCTTACCTCTAAAAAACACTCTACAGCCTCTGCGTTAAAGGCTGTTTTCAAAGTATCCAAAAGAAGCTTAAAACCTAGTTTTTTGCCCTGATATTCAGGAGTTACACCAATAGTTAGAAGATCGGTTGTAAATTTAGTATTGTAGATTACAGAAAATCCTATAAGTTTTTCATAATCGAAAAGACCTATGATTATGTAGCTGTTATCAAAACATTCTGCAATCTGATTTGCAGCCCATGCATTTTTCTGTGTCTTAAGCTCGATGTCCTCCATTGAGCTTAAGAGTGAATAATCATCTGTAGTGAGGATCCTGGTATAAAAACGGTTATCACTCATCATACTCTATCTCCAAATTCTGCTTTAAGCTGATTGTATACTTCTCTTTTACCTAGCTGAAGGCAGATAACGATACCTGCATCTACAAGATCAGTTTTATCAAGCAGAAGAATATCTGATGGAAGATAGTGAACAGAATCGTCATATTCAAGCACATTAAGACCTCGTTTTATGAGGTAATCTAAAAGTGATTGGGTAAAATCAACAGATGCATTTTTGTTGATATAAATATCGGCTCTTTTCTGTCTTAATCTGTATGGCAGTGAACGCCATTTTGGAAGTCTCGAGCTGTCAACATTAAGGTTAACACTCTGTCCATTAATAACAGGAGCAGTTGTAGCAACATTTGACATCATATTAAGATTATCTGTTGGAACAACACAAAGGGGTTCTGATTGAGCTGTATTCTTACTGTTTGTATCTGAAGATGTCTTTACACTATCTGATGTATTTTCAGGTACACTAATCACTTCATTATTAGAAGCTGTATTCAATGCAGATACTGCTTGATCTTGGATCTTTGTATCACTTTGCTCAACGAAACTTACAATATTAGGTTGCTGTGCTGCAGTTACTTCTGTATTTTCAGTATCATCTTTGCATGCATATGGCATATCAATATTATCTTTGAGTTTCCAAATCACTTTTGTATCTTTAAATGCCATATAACACCATAATTCTTGTAATCACAGATCAAAAAACTAATTATTTAATCTTCTTCACTTCAATATAGCAGTTTTTCTGATAAAAGCTGATGCCATAGCAGTATATATCAGATATAACATCATCAAAGAATTCTTCAGCATATCTTTTATCTTCAATCTGTTTAATTGCTTGTAATGCTGTTTCCTTTAAATTTTTAGTGCTTTGTGCTATTTTCAGTTCAAGAATGAC
>NZ_JBGVMC010000022.1:0-1042 GCF_045124615.1 Succinivibrio sp. | reverse complement strand
CTGGCAAGGATCTGACGCAAAATAGGATCTGATATCAGCTCTTCAAGCTGAGAGTCATCTACATATTCACGTCTAATAATCTTCACGGTATATCCAGCACTTAGTTAACTATATTGAAATATTATATGGAGTATTTATGTTAAATAAAAGTGCACAGACAAAGATTAGTTATATATTGTGAACAATCCTTGTGATTATTCATTTTTCACTTAGGTAAAAATAAATAACTCTACTTCTGCACTTCAAAAAGTGAGAAATTAGAGTACAAAAGTTTAATACAAGCAGTCTAGCGCTGCTGATGCTCTTTAAAAATACGTTTTTGACAGATTTTTTAGGAAATTTGTTTTTTGATAAACATTTTTTGCAGGAATTTAGTAATACCTGATGCCCACTGGTCAATAGTCTCATCTATTACTTGTTGTGCTTCAGCTATCTTTGATTCGTCTAGTAATCCTTTATCTGCAAAGATTTTAGGAATATCAAAGCACATTCTTACTAAACTTGTTAATGCATTAACAAAAGGTTGTTCTTGCAGCTCTTTGTTTATGAGTCTAAGGAGTTCTCCTTGTGAACGAGGATCGTTAGATAACCTTCTTAGGATTTCTAGGATTAGAAATCTTAAGTTAGCGATGTGAACAAAGGAGTTGATGGTATCAAAGTCATGAGCCTGACATTCTGAATCTAATCCTAGGTAAGATTTCTGAGCCTTGAAGTTAGTTTCAATAAACCATCTTCTTGTGTACAGTTGAATGATCTTATCTTCGCTTAAAGAGATATCAGTAGTGGCAATTACAATGAACTTTGAAGGATCGTTGTAATTCTTAACGAATACTAGCTTAAGTCTGATACCACCTTTAGTTACAGCTTCAACAGAGTTGATGATATTGGCATTGGAATATACCCCTGATTTAGATAAGTGTTTAAGAACCTTATCTAACTTTAAGAAGGTAACTCCACCATCTATTGATACCACTCTGTTTTGTTTTAGCATGCAGATTGGACTAACACCTAATTTACCTAGTTCAACAAACATCTTGTCTGA
>NZ_JBGVMC010000021.1:0-2072 GCF_045124615.1 Succinivibrio sp. | reverse complement strand
AAAGGAGAGTACAGCGTGCGTGTTGCTTTAGGTATTGAATATGAAGGTTCTAATTATGCAGGCTTTCAGAGACAGACAACACTAAAAACTGTACAAGGTGAGCTTGAAAGAGCTCTAAGTATTGTTGCTAATGAAAAGATTGAGATTCAGTGTGCAGGCAGAACAGATGCTGGTGTAAATGCAACAGGTCAGGTTATTCATTTTGATACTAATGCAGTTCGTTCAGAAAGAAGCTGGATTATGGGTACAAATGTAAATCTACCTGACGATATTGCAGTTACTTTTGCAAAAATTGTTGATGATTCATTTCATGCTAGATTTTCTGCAAAGGCAAGACGTTACAGATACATCATTTCTAATACAGTTTATCGCCCTGGCATTTTAAATAAAGGCGTATCAGTCTATCAGGGAAATTTTGATATAGAAAAAATGCGGGAGGCGGCAGACTATATCATAGGAGAGCATGATTTTTCATCATTTAGGGCTGCAGATGATGAATCAAGAACATCAATGCGATGTGTTCATTTTGTAAAGATCACAAGATTCGGACAGTATATAGTTTTTGATATTGCAGCAAATGCATTTTTAATGCATATGGTAAGAAATATCGTAGGCTCACTTCTAACAGTTGGAAACGGACAAAATTCAGTTCAGTGGTTCAAGGATATGTTTGATGCAAAAGACAGAAATCAGGCTGGTCCTACTGCAAAACCATATGGTCTGTATCTAGTGGATGTTACATATCCGAATGATTTTAATTTGCCAAAAAGGGACTGTATTGGCCCAATTTGGATGTTATAGTGATACAATATAAATAAAAAAATTGCACCTGAAATATCAAAGGTTACGTATGCTGAATTTACCTAATGTTTTAACACTTATAAGACTTGTACTGATTCCTGTTTTTATAATTCTTTTCTATCTTCCATCTGACAGATCAAATTTCTATGCGGCACTTGTTTTTATTGTTGCGGCCTTTACAGATCTGCTTGATGGTTATCTTGCAAGAAAACTTAAGCTTACAACCAAATTCGGTGCTTTTTTAGATCCTGTTGCCGATAAGATCATCGTCTGTACAGCACTGGTACTTATTGTTGAGCATTACTCTTTGTATAGAGATATCTTATATCCTCACTTAGGTAAGTTCATTACTATTCCAGCGATGATCATCATTGCAAGAGAAATTACTGTATCAGCTTTAAGAGAGTGGATGGCAGAACTTGGAAAGAGAGCAAATGTTGCTGTAAGCTGGATTGGAAAATGGAAAACAACCATTCAACTTGTAGCAATTGCAGGACTTATTTGGCGTCACAATGAGTTAATGATTTACTCTTCAGTGATTGCTCTTGGTATTGCTACAATTCTTACTATCTGGTCAATGATAATGTACTTAAAAGCCGGATGGCTTTATATGAAAGAGTAGTACTCTATACATTTCAATAAAGCTCCTTCATTCTAGTAAGGAGCTTAAATGTTTGAATAAATATTCTTTTCTTTATGCATTCAAAATTGATTTTGCTGTGCACAGCAAACAAAGTGAATTTATCAGTAACAGCTGACTATTTAACTTTTTTCACTTCAATAATGCAGGATTTCTGATAAAAGCTGATGCCATAACAATATACATTTTCAATAATATCTGACAAAACGTAGTCTTCTGCATATTTCCTGTCTTCAATTTGTTTTAATGCTGTTAAGGCTGTATCCTTTATACATCTGTCATTATCTGCAACTTTGAGTTCTATTATTACAACTGTATCATCATTTTTAAAGATGATATCAGCATAACCATCACCAGATTCACTGTTTGACTGATAATCGCTTATACCATCAGAACAGTTAGTAAATACGCCTGATAAGAATCCATGATAGAAGTTCTCTTTCTTTGCCTTTGTTGCAAAATCTCTTACAGATACATATCCTTTAAGTAGCTTTTTTAAATTGGTTTTTGCTGTTTCACAATCACCTTCAAACAGAGCATTAGCTATAAGCATAGCCTTATTCTCGCCTTGTGTTGATGATTCTTTAAAATGCTTTAATATATTTACCTCAAAACACTTTCTGATTTCTCT
>NZ_JBGVMC010000020.1:0-5418 GCF_045124615.1 Succinivibrio sp. | reverse complement strand
AAGGCTGGTAACATCCAGACTTCAATCGGTAAGGTAAGCTTCACAGCAGATCAGTTATCAGACAACTTATCAGCTCTAGTTGCTGCTATTGTTAAGCAGAAGCCAGCTGCTGCTAAGGGTACCTTCATCAAGAAGATTAGCGTTTCAACAACTATGGGTGTTGGTTTAACTGTTGATAAAGCTACTTTATCAGACAGTACCTCACAGAACTAGTTGTTAAGTCTAGGTACTAGGACTTAAAGAATTTTTGGAAAGGGGGCATAGCCACCAAACCAAAGACCGCAGGGGGTAGTACCTTAATCATCCTGCGTAGGCGGAACCAGATCGCCTGGTTCCAAGGTCCCGAAAGGGTATAGTCCATATGGACATTCCAGGAGTCACTGCTAAAAATGGCATTGAATATCGAAGACAAAAAGGCAATCGTTGCTGAAGTCGCCGAAGTTGCCAAGAAAGCTGTGTCAGCTGTTACTGCAGATTCATGCGGTATTCCTGTAGCAAGCTTAACTCAGCTTCGTAAAGAGGCTCGTGCTAACAATGTTTACTTACACGTTGTACGTAACACATTATTAACCCGTGCTTTAGAAGGTACTGAGTTCGAGTGCATCAAGGATTCATGCAAGGGTCCAACCATCATTGGTTTATCTCTTGAGCATCCAGGTGCAGCTGCTAGAATCTTCAAGAATTTCGCTAAGACATGTGATAGCTTCAAAGTTAAAGCATTAGCTTTTGAAGGCAAAGCATATGACAGCAAAGACATTGATGTTCTTGCAACATTACCAACATACGAAGAGGCTATTGCTCAGTTAATGGCAACAATGAAAGAGGCTGCAGCTGGCAAGCTTGTACGTACTCTTGCTGCTTTGGGCGAGAAGCTTGGTTCAGAAGCAAACGCATAATTTGCGCTGCTTAGGTTTGACTATTTAGTCGATTGTTTTTTTTCAGGCATAGCCTGGTTATTTTATAGGAAGTTTAAAAATGGCTTTATCTAAGGATGAAATCATTGAGGCAATTGCTGCTCTATCTGTTACTGAAGTTGTAGAGTTAGTAAAAGCTATGGAAGAGAAGTTCGGTGTTTCTGCTGCAGCTGCTGTTGCTGCTGCTCCTGTTGCTGGCGCTGCTGCAGCTGAAGAGAAGACCGAGTTCGACGTTGAATTAAAGTCAGCTGGTGCTAACAAGATTGCTGTTATTAAGGCAGTTCGTACAGCAACTGGTTTAGGCTTAAAGGAAGCTAAGGACTTAGTTGAGTCTGCTCCAGCTAAGGTTAAGGAAGCAATGCCAAAGGCTGACGCTGAAGCTTTAGTTAAGGCTTTAGTTGAGGCTGGTGCAGAGGCTGCTTTAGTTTAATCTATAGCTAATGCAATTGGTTCGCACTGGACCAATGACAGCTTAAAAATCTGTCAAAAATGTGACCCGAGCCCCCCTTTTGGAGGGATCGGGTTCGGTGCCTATAAGATACATGAAGATGCTTAGGCATCTTTTCGGAAACAGATCAAATAGAGGATCACCTATCCATGGTCTACTCCTACACAGAGCAAAAACGCATCCGTAAGGATTTCGGTAAGAGAGTAAAAGTTCTTGATACTCCTTACTTATTAGCAGTACAACTCGATTCATTTAAACAATTTATTAGTTCAGATCCAAACAATGAAAACGGTTTGGTCGCTGCATTTAAGAGTGTATTCCCAATTAAGAGTTACTCTGGTAATGCTGAACTTTGCTACAACAGCTTCCATTTAGGTGAGCCTAAGTTTAATGTACGTGAATGTATGATTCGTGGTACAACTTATTCTGCACCTTTAAAGGTTAAATTAAGCTTAGTACGCTATGAGAAAGACAATTTAAAGACTGTTAAAGAGCGTATCGACCAAGATGTATACATGGGTGAAATCCCACTCATGACAGATAACGGTACTTTCATCGTTAACGGTACTGAGCGTGTTGTTGTGTCACAATTACATCGTAGCCCTAGCGTATTCTTTGATAACGACAGAGGTAAGACATATCCTGGTCGTATCTTATTTAGTGCTCGTGTAATCCCATACCGTGGCTCATGGCTAGATTTTGAATTTGATCATCGCGATAATCTGTACGTTAGAATCGATCGCAGACGTAAGTTACCTGCTACAGTTCTATTACGTGCATTAGGTTACAATACCGAGCAAATCTTAGGTTTATTCTTTGATACTGTAGAAATTGATTTCAAGAGCAAGTCAATTTCAATGGAATTAGTTCCTGAGTCATTACGTGGCGAAACAGCATCTTTTGATATTAAAGTTGGAAAAGATGTAATTGTTGAAAAGGGTATGAAGATCACAGCCCGTCACGTTCGCCAGTTAAAGAAGGCTGAGGTAACTTCAATTGAGGTACCAGCAGAGTTCCTTTTAGATAAGATTGTTGCTAAAGATTATCGTAACAAAGATGGCGAAGTAGTGTTAGCTGCTAACACACTATTAAATGAAGACAATCTAAAGGCTATTTCTGAGAATGGCTTAAAGAAGATTGAAATTCTTTATACAAGTGCAGTTGATGAGGGTCCTTTCATCGCTGATACTCTACGCAACGATACCACAAGGGATTTATCATCTGATGAAGCAGACAGAAATGCTGCTTTATTCGAAATCTATAAGATGATGCGTCCTGGTGAAATTCCAACAGTTGAAGCTGCTGAAGTATTATTCAAGAATCTGTTCTTCGCAGAAGACAGATATGATTTATCATCTGTTGGTCGTATGAAGTTTGATAGCCGTTTTGTCGAGGAAAAGAGCTTCAAGGCTGGTGTATCTAGACTTTTATCATCAGATGTTGAAATAAATACTCAGGACAGTGGTATTTCTGTTGTTGATGGTTTTGTGTATGCTCAGTATCCACAGATCGTTGACTTAATCAAGCCATTACTAGATGAAGCCGAAGTTGCTTGTATGCCAAATACCTCTCCTGAAAGAGTTGCTGACAAGTTATTAGGCTTCTTAGATAACATTCTTATTCCTTCAAAGAAGAATGAGATGTTACCTGCACAGGAAAGATTGTTACATAAGGTAAAGATCACACCAAAAGATGGTGAAGCATTTACATATGATAGAGCAATCATTCTCCCATTATCAGTATTAGATCTTTCATCTAACGTAAAAGAATTAGATGCTAAGGCAACTGATGCTAAGGGTAAGCCAATCAATCTTGATACTTCATTCATTGAAAATGAAGCATTGCGTGGTACTCTAAACCATTCAGATATTATCAAGGTTATCCGTTACTTAGTTAAGATCCGTAACGGTAAAGAGACAATTGACGATATCGATCACTTAGGTAACCGTCGTATTCGTTCAGTTGGCGAAATGGCAGAAAACCAGTTCCGTATTGGTTTAGTTCGTGTTGAAAGAGCTGTTAAGGAAAGATTATCTTTAGGTGATCTTGACAATACAACTCCACAGGAGCTGATCAACGCTAAGCCTATTTCTGCTGCAATTAAAGAATTCTACGGTTCAAGCCAGTTATCTCAGTTCATGGATCAGAACAATCCACTGTCTGAAGTAACTCACAAGCGTCGTATCTCAGCATTAGGACCTGGTGGTCTTACCCGTGAGAGAGCAGGCTTCGAGGTTCGAGACGTTCATCCAACTCACTATGGTCGTTTATGTCCTATTGAGACTCCTGAAGGTCCAAACATCGGTCTGATTAACTCTTTAGCTGTGTTCGCACGTTGCAATGATTACGGTTTCTTAGAGACTCCATACCGTTATGTTAAGGATGGTGTTGTAACTGAAGAATTCCAGTACTTATCTGCAATTGATGAAGGTCAGTACGTTATTGCACAGGCTAACACCGATTTAGACGAAAACGGTAAGATCTTATCAGATTATGTACAGTGTCGTTATAAGGGTGAGTCAGAAGTTAGAAGAGCTTCAGACGTTCAGTTTATGGACGTTTCTCCTCAGCAGATTATTTCTGTTGCAGCTGCGCTGATTCCATTCCTTGAGCACGATGACGCTAACCGTGCGCTGATGGGTGCAAACATGCAGCGTCAGGCTGTTCCTACAGTTCGTTCTGAGAAACCATTTGTTGGTACTGGTATGGAACGTGCAGTAGCTGTTGACTCTGGCGTATCTATCATTGCTAAGCGTGGTGGTGTTGTACAGCACGTTGATGGCGGTCGTATCGTAGTTCGTGTAAACATCGATGAGATCGAAGGTGACAATGATGCAGGTATCGATATTTACAACCTCATCAAGTACACCCGTTCAAACCAGAATACATGTATTAATCAGCGTCCATGCGTTGGCCTAAATGAACAGGTTAAAGCTGGTGACGTGATTGCTGACGGTTCTTCAACTGATATGGGCGAATTAGCTCTTGGTCAGAACATGAGAATCGCATTCATGCCATGGAATGGTTATAACTATGAGGATTCTATCTTAGTATCTGAAAGAGTTGCTGCAAAGGATCGTTTAACCACAATTCATATTGAGGAAATGACCTGTGTTGCTCGTGATACCAAGTTAGGACCTGAGGAAATTACAGCTGACATTCCAAATGTAGGTGAGAATGCTTTATCAAAGCTTGATGAGGCAGGTATCGTTTACGTTGGTGCTGAAGTTGTTGGTGGCGATATTCTTGTTGGTAAGGTAACACCTAAGGGTGAAACTCAGTTAACTCCAGAAGAAAAACTGTTACGCGCAATCTTCGGTGAGAAGGCATCAGAGGTTAAGGATTCATCATTAAGATTACCTAACGGTGAAACCGGTACTGTTGTTGATGTTCAGATCTTTACACGTGAAGGCGTTGAAAAAGACAAGCGTGCTAAAGAAATTGAAGAAATGCATATCAACCAGGCTAAGAAGGATTTAGACGAAGAGTTTGCTTTCTTAACTCAGGGTTTAATGCATCAGGTTCGTGTTCATTTAGTTAAGAATGGCATGACTCAGCAGCAGGTTGATTCATTATCTGATGAACAGCTGTTAGAGCAGAATTTATCTGACGACAAGGCACAAAGACAGTTAGAAGCTTTCGCAGAGCGCTTAAAGAGCTTTGAGAAAGAATACCACGATAAGTTTGAAGCTGAGAAGAAGAAGTTCACTGATGGTGACGACTTAACTCCAGGCGTTCTAAAGATCGTAAAGGTATACGTAGCTGTTAAGCGTCGTATTCAGCCAGGTGATAAGCTTGCTGGTCGTCATGGTAACAAGGGTGTTATCTCTAAGATTAATCCTATTGAAGATATGCCATATGATGAGACTGGTAGACCAGTTGATATGGTACTGAACCCTCTAGGTGTTCCTTCACGTATGAACATCGGTCAGGTTCTTGAAGTTCATTTAGGTCTTGCTGCAAAGGGCATTGGTGAAAAGATCAATAAGATGATCGTTCAGCAGAAAGCTATTGCAGAAATCACAAAGACATTACAGGAAATCTATGATTTAGGTG
>NZ_JBGVMC010000019.1:0-1325 GCF_045124615.1 Succinivibrio sp. | reverse complement strand
AGCTAAAAAGATCAATCATACTGTAGAGCAGAATCTGTTTATAAGAATTGCACCTACTGGAACTGCAACTTGGTATGCAAAAGCTAAACAGAATAATAAGACTCTTAATAAATGTTTAGGCAACTATCCTGCAGTTTCTGTTGCTATGGCCAGACAAGCAAAGAATGAATGGATTAAGACTATTTCCGTTATTCCAGACATCAGCGCAAATGCTTCTTATACAGTTAGAGAAGCTTTTAATGATTGGTACGATAAGAAGAAACTTGTTGCACGTTCCTTTGAATATCTGAAGCTGCGAGTTGAACGTCATATTCTCCCTATCTTTGGTGATATTCAGCTAAAAGACCTTACAGCTTATGCCCTCATAACCGCTTGGAAGCCTCTTGAAGATAAAGGTCAGATCGAAACCTTACGCAAGCTTTGTGATTATGTTAAGGATATGGCTATCTTTGTGCAGAATACCGGCCGTTTAGAAGAAATGCATGACCTTACTCATATCAAGGTTAATTATCCACGTAAGCAGGCAGAACATTTAGCTGCAGTCACTCCTAAAGAACTGCCTGAACTCTTCTATGCCCTTGAATGTAAACCGCGTGTTTATGGTGTGGTATGGAATGCAATGTTAACTCAATTTTATACCTTATCTCGCCCAGGTGAAATTGCTGAATTAAAGTGGGATTGGATAGATTTTGATAATGAAGTTATTCGCTTTCCAGCTGAGATAATGAAGACAGGCAGAGTTCATGAAGTGCCAATGTCAAAGCAATTGAAGATCTTGCTACAGAGTATGCCTCAGGTTTATGACTATGTATTTGTAAGTGACCATACCAAACACAAAGGAGAACCTATTAACCGTGAATCAGTCAGACTGATGTTTTCAAAAGCCGGCCTAGGTGGTATTCAGACTGCCCATGGCATACGTTCAATAGGTGCTACTTGGTTAGCTGAGCAGGGGTATAGAGAAGATGTTGCTGAAATGTGTCTTGCCCATTCATCAGATAATCAGGTTAGAAAAGCTTATCAGAGAAGTGACTTTCTGGAAAAGAGAAGACCAATAATGCAGGATTGGTGTGATTATGTCGATCACTGCAGGGCAGAGGCTCATGAGAAGATCAGAAAGGAATTAACTAAGCAAAGTTAGTTTGAATAAGCTAACATAAAAGTAATAATAATTCCATTTTACTGATGTCAGTAAAATGAAAAAAAACAAGATAACTATTTGATATTAAAATAAAAAAGGTTTAATTATGGATAAACAGTCAATCATAAATTATAAAAAAGGGTTCGATTCTGCAGTTCATGAACTTTCTAATGAAGGTAAAACA
>NZ_JBGVMC010000018.1:0-24470 GCF_045124615.1 Succinivibrio sp. | reverse complement strand
AGAACATATCTGTCACCTACCTTTGCTCTTGAGAAAGGAATATTCTCACGAGCAAGAGCAAGCTCTAAACCAAGGTTGGTCATAAGTGTACCTACAACACCACCGTTTAAACGACCACGCTTGTTAGTATCCTTTGCAATAACATATAAAAGATTATCGCCATCACGAAGAGTACCTTTGCTGTCACACATTAAAACTCTGTCACCATCACCATCAAAGGCAATACCAAGATCTGCCTTTGTTGCAAGTACCTTAGCAACAAGAGCCTCAGGATGTGTTGAACCGACACCATCGTTGATGTTGATTCCGTTTGGCTTATCACCGATAGTAATAACCTCAGCACCTAACTCTCTGAAAACCTGTGGAGCAATGTGATAGGTTGCACCGTTAGCACAGTCAAGAACAATCTTCATGCCATCAAGACTCATTGATGGATTGAATGTTGACTTACAAAACTCAATATAACGGCCAGGTGCATCATCCTGTCTGAAAGCTCTACCAAAATCTTGTGCATTTGCAAGTTCAATGCTTGGAGCATCAAGATATTTTTCAATTTCCAATTCAACTTCATCAGGAAGCTTTGTGCCCTCAGATGAGAAGAACTTAATGCCATTATCAAAGAAAGGATTGTGTGAAGCAGAAATAACAACACCAAGATCTGCTCTGAATGCTCTTGTCAGATAAGCGATTGCAGGAGTTGGCATTGGGCCTAGCATAACAGGAGACATACCACCTGCAGAAAAACCTGACTCAAGAGCAGCTTCAAGCATATAACCTGACAGACGTGTATCTTTACCTATAATTACCTTACCGCCATTCTTATTACCAAGAACCTTGCCAGCTGCAAGACCTAATTTAACAGCAAAATCTGGAGTAATAGGAAACTGACCTACACGACCACGTACACCGTCGGTACCAAAATATTTTCTTTGCATAGTTATTCTTCTTATTTATCTTTGTGATGGTTCTTTAAATCTCTTAAAGTGTCTCTAAGAGTTCTTAAACGTCTTACGATAGCCTTTGAAATACCATATGGTTTTGTCTTGCTTGACATAAGCTGCCAGAAGCCGATTGCAATAGCGACCTCAGCAACCTCAGAGGTTCTTATTATCTGAACAGATTTAGCTGCTGCACAGAAAATAGCTGTTGTCAAAGACAGAACACGATTTTCATTCATGAAATGATCTTCTTTTGGTAACTGTCTTGGAATTGCAACAAGCATAGGCAAAGCAAAACTCTTGAATGATTCTAGTCTGCCTATAAGCTTGAGTCTTGCACTTACAGATGCATTGACAACGGATGGATCAATGACTAGTCGCTTTCTGTCAATTCCTGCTTCAAGACACGCATCTATGCGTTCAAAGAAGTATTCACTGACTTTAGCAACAATATCCTCATCATCGCTAATCTTGTTTTTTGGTTCATAATGCAAACATATAAGAACATCAGAATCTTTTACAAGATCCATAACTCCTTCTGAAGCTAAACCATCGTTAGTGATGATCATAGCAACTCCGGCATTTATAGCCTGCTCTATGATCTCTTTTGAATTTGAATTGACTGCAACAGGAACTTTTACGGCATTTAAAACAGCACCTAAAACAGAACTTACTCTTGTCTCATCAAGACCCTTACAGCCAACTTTTGCACCTACCTCTAAAAACTCTGCTCCAGACTGAACAAAGGATTTTGCAAGCATAACCAGATCTTCGATACTTCTTGTATCATCTTCAGTCAGTGCAATAGTACCCATCACCTTTGTATATGACAGATCAATTGCATGGCCTTTTGGTAATCTAAGTTTCATTGTTTCCCCTTAGTCTGCTATCGTTATAAGGATATTCTAGTTTAAATCATCCTTTTTTGATGTGCTATCTGTCAAAGAGGAATCATTATTTTCCTGCTCACTCTTATCTTTATCTGAATTTTCTGAAGATTTTTCAGAATTGTCAGTGTTGTCACCATTTGAAGATGATTCATCAGATGATTTTTCAGACTTTAAGCTTGGAGCTCTAACCTCTCTTCTGTTCATTAGATCATCAATCTGATCTGCATCAATAGTTTCATATTTGAGAAGAGCATCTTTCATGTTCTCAAGAATATCTTTATTAGCCTCTAAAAGCTCTTTTGCTTTCTTATAACATGAATTAATGATCTCTGTTACTTCTTCATCAATAACCAGCGCTGTCTTGTCGGACATTGCAACAGTTGTTGTGCCTGAACCACCAAGATACATTGACTGTTCACTGTCTTTTTCATACTGCATAGGAGCTAAACGCTTTGAAAAGCCCCACTTGGTTACCATGTTTCTTGCAATAAGAGTTGCTCTTTCAATATCATTTGATGCACCAGTGGTTACAGAATCCTCACCAAACATCAGCTCTTCTGCAATTCGTCCTGCAAACAGAGTTGATATATTTGACAATAGACCACGTCTGCTCTGTGATACCTTGTCCTGTTCTGGAAGATACATAGTTACACCTAATGCTCTTCCACGAGGAATAATTGAAACCTTATAAACAGGATCGTGCTCTGGCACAAGTTTACCTACAATGGCATGACCGGCCTCATGATAAGCTGTATTAATCTTCTCATGTTCATTCATCGCCATTGATCTGCGCTCAGCACCCATTAAAAGCTTATCCTTTGCTTCTTCAAATTCTTGCATACCCACAACTTTCTTGTTATGGCGGGCTGCACCTAAGGCTGCCTCATTTACAAGATTTGCAAGTTCAGCTCCAGAAAAACCAGGAGTACCTCTTGCAATTGTTGCAGTATCAACATCAGGAGCTAAAGGAACCTTCTTTACATGAACATTTAATATCTGCTCTCTTCCTCTTACATCAGGAAGACCTACTACAACCTGACGGTCAAAACGACCAGGTCTTAATAATGCAGGATCAAGAACATCAGGTCTGTTTGTTGCAGCAATTATGATTACTGCCTCAAAGCCTTCAAAACCGTCCATTTCAACAAGTAACTGGTTTAAGGTCTGTTCACGCTCATCGTGACCGCCCCCCATACCAACGCCACGCTTTCTACCTACAGCATCGATCTCATCGATAAAGATGATACATGGAGCGTTCTTTTTTGCTGTTGCAAACATATCTCTTACACGAGATGCACCTACACCAACAAACATCTCAACGAAATCAGAACCTGAAATTGAGAAGAAAGGAACTTTTGCCTCTCCTGCAATAGCTCTTGCAAGCAGGGTCTTACCGGTTCCTGGAGGACCTACCATTAAAACACCACGAGGAATTCTTCCGCCAAGTTTTGAATATTTTGTAGGATCCTTTAAGAAATCTACAAGTTCAACAACATCCTCTTTTGCTTCATCACAACCTGCTACATCAGCAAAAGTTGTCTTAATCTGATTCTCTGATAGAAGCTTGGCTTTTGATTTTCCAAAAGAAAGAGGATTTCCTTTTGACCCACCCTGCATCTGGCGCATATAGAATATCCAGACTGCAATCAAAAGAAGCATTGGGAACCATGAAACAAAAATTGAAAGAAGAGTGCTTGGCTCTTCTGGCTTAGTTCCTGAAGCTCTCACATTATGAGTTAAAAGAGAATCGATAAGAGAAGGATCATTCATTGGCATGACAGTTATGAATTTTTCACCTGACTTCTTCATACCATTGATGACCTTGCCATCAAAGACTACTTCTTGAATGTGATCGGACTGAACCTCGCGGACAAAACTTGTATAATCCTGCATTCTTCCTGTTGACTCTGATGAGGTAAACGACTCAAACAGTGTCATCAAAATTACTGCAATAACAAGCCATAAAATAAGATTTTTTGTCATACTTTCTCGCTCTGTTATGAAGAAACCTAAGCTTCCTCGTCTAAAATCTCATTGAAATCTTCATCTGTTGGAGCAACACCATTTAAAGCATGTCCCTTAAATCCAGTTGCAACCATATAAACTTCTCGTGAACGATCTCTTGATGCATCAGGCTTTCGTACCTTCACAGTTGTAAAATCCTGGTGAAGTTCCTTTAAAAATTCCTGACTGCCTTCTCCCTGGAACACTTTTACTACAAAAGTTCCACCAATTCTTAATACGCGTCTTGCCATATCAAGAGCAAGCTCGGACAATAGCATTGATCTTGGCTGATCTATAGCAAGATTTCCTGACATATTTGGAGCCATATCAGATAAAACTACATGTGCTCCAACGCCAATCATTGAATAAAGTTTTTTAAAAACTTCATCATCGGTAAAATCGCCCTGAAGAAATTGTACATTTCTTATAGGTCTAATAGGGAGAATATCACAGGCAATAACTCTACCTGTCTCACCAATACATTTAACTGCAAATTCAGACCAGCCACCTGGTGCTGCACCAAGATCAACGACTATATTTCCATGTCTTATCAGATGATCTCTTTTTTGCAGTTCTTCAAGTTTAAATGATGCTCGTGAGCGCAGACCAAGCTTGTGTGCCTGTTTAACATATGGATCAGAAAAATGTTCCTGAAGCCATCTTGTCTGACTTGCTGTTCTCTTTTTTACGGGCATAAACTAATTCCTAAACTATATTAATTTGTTTGAAAAATCCACATATTATTATACAATTACAAGACCAAATAGCTATGCACATTTGTTGCATATGTCTGTAAAAAACACATTTTTTTTATCTGAAGGTCAATATGTCACTAAATTCACATCAGCGCCAGTTCTTAAAGGCTCAGGCTCACTCATTAAAGCCAGTTGTATTACTTGGTAATGATGGCCTGTCAGAGAATGTAATCAAAGAAATTGAAAGCTCAATTGAGCATCATGAGTTAATCAAGATCCGTACTAATGCTGGTCTTGGTAGAAAGGATCAGGCTTTACAAGCCGCTAATGCAGTTAATGCTGAGCTTGTATCTGTGGTTGGTCGTGTAGCTGTTCTTTTCCGTCAGAGAAAAGACGATTCAAGATTCATTCTTCCTCGTTAATTTAAGATTCAACTGAAAAAAAGACTTTCACAAAAATGAAAGTCTTTTTTTTATTAGATGTATTCAACCTTAACTACTTCGTAGCAGATTGTTCCCTTTGGGATCTTAATTTCGATTTCGTCTTCCTCACATTTGCCAAGTAATCCCTTTGCAATAGGAGTCTTGTAAGAAATCAGATTATTGTCAATATCTGCCTCATCTTCACCTACAATTTTATAGGTAATCTCTTTTTCAGTATCAACATCAAGTAAGGTTACAGTTGAACCGAAAATAACCTTCAGTTTACCGTTACCATGCTTTAACTTTGTAACATCAATAACATTTGCACTTGCAATTTTGCTTTCGATGTCCTTAATTCTTGCTTCACACAGGCCCTGCTCTTCTTTAGCTGCATCGTACTCTGCGTTTTCACTTAAGTCACCGTGGCTTCTAGCTTCGGCAATAGCCGCTACGATGCGAGGTCTTTCGACTGTCTTTAAGCGCTGAAGCTCGCTACGAAGCAATTCCTCTCCACGTGGAGTCATAGGAGTCTGTTCCATTCTTATAACCTCGAAAAAGTAATAAAAAAATACGCCTAATCTGAGTTAGGCGCAGTATTAGTTTAATATACAATCAAAAAAACTTCTTTTCAAGATTGATTGTCTAGAATGCGGACCTAGTCCGCATTTATCTATTTACTTGAAAGATCGTTTACAAATTGTTTAAATTTCTTAAAGAAACTATCGCTCTTAGGGCTGTGAGATGAAACCTTTGAGCTGTCACTCTTTGTTTCTTTTGAAGATTCGCCTGTCAATGATTCTTCAAGCTTCTTTAAAAGATCCTTTTGATGATCATTTAAGTTAACAGGTGTTTCTACAACAAGCTTACAGTACAGACTGCCCTTATCATATGAGTTATATGACTTAACGCCTTTTCCTGCTAGTCTCATTATCATGCCAGTCTGTGTCTCTGGCTTAATAGTAATGGTTACAGGACCTTCAAGAGTTGGAACCTCAACCTTACCGCCAAGAGCAGCAGTTGCAAAGCTGATTGGGATTTCACAGTGTAAGTCATTTCCTTCACGAACAAAGATATCATGATCCTTGACGTCAATAACTACATATAAATCTCCGCTTGGAGCACCGTTTAATCCAGCCTCACCTTCGCCTTGAAGTCTGATTCTGTCGCCAGCATCAACACCTGCAGGAATATCAACAGAAAGTGTCTTTGTATCAGCAACACGACCAGTACCAGAACAGTCCTTACAGCCATCTTTGATGGTGTAACCTGTACCATTACAGTAAGGACAAGTCTGAGTAACAATCATAATACCCTGCTGCATGCGAACCTGACCTGATCCCTGACAGTGAGAACAAACTTCTTTCTTGCCATTCTTACCAAGACCGGAACCGCCGCAGGTCTTACATTTAACGTAGGTCTTTAAGTTGATCTTCTTCTTACAGCCTTTTACAGCCTCTTCAAGACTCAATGTGAGCTTTACTCTCATATCACGGCCTGGAACTGATGTTGGCTCTGCTCTGCGTGAAGAACGTCTGCCACCACCAAAACCAAAGATATCAGAGAATGCACCTGAGAATGCACTGTTGAATATATCAGAGAAATCACCGCCGCCAAATGGATTTGAACCACCAGCCTGTGAGCCATCAGCACCAGCAAAACCGTACTGATCATATGCAGCACGCTTTTGAGGATCAGATAATACCTGATAAGCCTCATTTATCTCACGGAACTTTTCACCAGCATCAGCAGCTTTGTTTCTGTCTGGGTGATACTTAATGGCTAGTTTTTTGAAGGCACGTTTGATTGTTGCATCATCAGCACCTTTCTCAACACCTAGCACTTCATAGTAATCACGTTTTGAAGCTGTCATATTATCCTCTTACAATTAGCAAAAGGCAGGAGGATCCCTCCACCTACCTTTCTTGTTGCAGTTAGTAAACTGATTATTTCTTATCGTCGTTTACTTCTTCAAACTCAGCATCAACAACATTGTCGTCCTTGCTGTTTGATGACTGGTTTGCACCTGCTGACTGAGCCTGCTGTGCCTGAGCCTGAGCCTGCTGTGCCTGCATAATTGCAGAAGCAGCCTCTAGAACAGCCTTTTCAGCATTCTCAATCTTGTCCTTATCATCGCCACGAGCAGCCATCTCAAGCTCACCTATAGCCTTGTTGATCTTAGTCTTGTCGTCATCTGAGATCTTATCGCCAAGGTCAGTTAACTGCTTCTTGATCTGGTGAACTGTAGCGTCAGCTCTGTTACGTGCAGAAGCTAATTCCTCAAACTTCTTATCTTCAGCTGAGTGCTCTTCTGCCTCACGAACCATACGTTTGATGTCTTCATCTGACAGACCTGAAGATGACTGAATAGTGATCTTCTGCTCTTTACCGGTCTTCTTATCCTTTGCTGATACGTGGATTAAACCATCAGCATCGATATCAAAGGTAACCTCAATCTGAGCCATTCCACGTGGTGCAGGTTCGATACCTTCTAGGTTGAACTGACCTAATGACTTGTTATCAGCTGCTCTCTTTCTTTCACCCTGAAGTACATGGATGGTTACAGCAGGCTGATTGTCTTCAGCTGTTGAGAATACCTGTGACTTCTTAGTAGGAATTGTTGTGTTCTTCTCGATAAGAGTAGTCATAACACCACCTAAGGTCTCAATACCTAATGAAAGTGGAGTTACGTCTAATAACAGAACGTCCTTCTTGTCACCAGTTAAAACACCACCCTGAATAGCAGCACCCATAGCTACTGCCTCATCTGGGTTAACATCCTTACGTGGCTCTTTTCCGAAGAAGTCAGCAACTAACTTCTGAACCATTGGCATACGTGACTGACCACCAACTAAGATTACATCGTTAACATCTGATGGTGATAAACCAGCGTCTGAAAGAGCTGTCTTAACAGGATCTAAGGTTCTTGAAACAAGATCTTCAACTAAAGACTCAAGCTTTGAACGAGTGATCTTGATGTTCATGTGCTTAGGACCTGTTGCATCAGCTGTGATGTATGGTAGGTTTACATCAGTCTGCTGTGATGAAGAAAGCTCAATCTTAGCCTTTTCAGCAGCTTCCTTTAAACGCTGAAGAGCTAATGGATCAGCACGTAGATCAACACCCTGCTCAGCCTTGAACTCATCGATTAAGAAATCAACGATACGGTTATCAAAATCCTCACCACCTAAGTGTGTATCACCGTTAGTAGCTAAAACTTCGAAAGTCTTCTCGCCATCTAACTCATCGATATCAATAATTGAAATATCGAAGGTACCACCACCTAAGTCGTAAACAGCAATCTTCTGCTCACCCTTAGCCTTATCCTCACCGTAAGCAATAGCAGCTGCAGTAGGCTCGTTGATGATACGCTTTACATTTAAACCAGCAATACGACCTGCATCCTTAGTAGCCTGACGCTGTGAATCGTTGAAGTATGCAGGACAGGTAATAACTGCTTCTGTAACTTCCTCACCTAAGATATCCTCTGCAGTCTTCTTCATCTTCTTTAAAACTTCAGCAGAAATCTGTGGTGGAGCTAACTTCTTGTCATCAACCTCTACCCATGCATCACCGTTGTCAGCCTTAGTGATCTTGAATGGCATAATACCGATATCACGCTGAACCTCGCTATCCTCATAACGACGACCGATTAAACGCTTGATAGCAAATAAAGTGTTCTTAGGATTGGTTACAGCCTGACGCTTTGCAGCATCACCAACGATGATTTCGCCATCTTTAGCATAAGCAACGATTGAAGGGGTTGTACGACGACCTTCTGAATTCTCAAGTACGCGAACCTTGTCGCCATCTAATACAGCAACGCATGAGTTTGTTGTACCTAAGTCAATACCAATAATCTTTCCCATTTTGTATTTCCTCTTAAATTCTTTTTAGGTTTTTCCTAATTTAAATTCTTTCTATTACCCTAAATGGAGATAGCCTTTTTATATTTCAAGTCTATGCTTCAATATTTATTGAATTTTTTTTGTCATCCTCTGCTGGAGCTGCAGGAGCACCGCTTGAAACAATTACCATTGCAGGACGAACAACTCTTCCGTTTAGAATGTAACCTTTTTGCATTACAGAAAGCACATGGTTAGCCTCAACCTGTGCACTTGGTGCCATTGAGATTGCCTGATGAATGTTAGGATCAAACACTTGACCTTCTGGATCTGCAACTTCAACTCCAAAGTTTGAAAGCTCTTTTAATAGCAGGGTTACAGTATTTTGAACACCTTCAATAGTTGGCTTTACAGCTGGATCATCATGATTAGAATGCTTTAAAGCAAGTTCTAATGAATCTACTACAGGTAAAAGAGCCTTTAAAATCTTCTCATTACCATACTTCTTTTCGCGCTCTACATCAGCTTCAATACGCTTTTTCTGATTTTCGCTTTCTGCAAGAGCACGTTTTAGAAGATCGGTATCATCTTTATGCTTGTTTGCTAAAGCTTCAACCTGAGCCTTTAGCTGCTCGTTCTCAGTCATAAGAGCCTTAACATCAACTGATGATTCTAACTCACATGACTCGCACTGACAGGTATCCTGTTCATTTTGTGCATCAACATTCTCATCAAGAAAAGCATTGTCTGCATCGTTTGCTGCAGTATTAATGTTTTCCTTTGCATCACATGTTTCTTCAAATTTCTGTTGAAATTGGGTTTCTTCAGTCTGCATTTTGAACTCTTTAAAAATTAAAATTAACGCTACAGATAAGATGGGGACTGTAATTGATAATTCAAGAGCAAATATAAAAAAAATAAAATTCTTGTCGTTTTTGTAAATAATCACGGTTCTTTTACATTAAAACAAGATAATTAAATTCTTTTTTTTGATTTAAAAAATATATGGTTGTAAATCACTTTATATGCTTTACTTGTATATTATTTTTTACTTATTTGGTAAGATAAACAAAGCATTAAATGCAAACAAATTTAAGGTTTTATAAAAATGCAGATTAAAAAATTATTACTAGCAATTTCTGTTTTCACTTCTGTTTCATTATTAACATCTTCTTGCGCTTACAGAGCTGATCTTGTGCAGGGTAACTACGTTGAGCAGGATCTGGTAAATCAGTTGTCAGTTGGAATGAGTTCTGAGCAGGTAAGATACGTACTTGGAAGCCCAATGCTAATTGATCCATATGATAAGAGCAGATGGTACTACATCAATTTTTACAGAAAAGGCTGGTCATCACCTGATGTAAAGCGTCTTGTTCTTGTTTTCAATGGCACAACATTAGTCGACATGGGTGGTGATTACAAGAAACCAGATTCATTTAATCAGGTTAATAACGCTTTAAACAATACAACTGAAGATATAGAGCTACCAAAAGAATAATTATGATTAAAAAGCAGCTGTCTGTACTGCTCATTATTATTTCAGCCTTTCTATTCAGTGGCTGCACACTTGAAGATGAAACTGCAGAGAAGATAATCGAAAACAAACAGATTATTGTTAGCGAACCTACTTTGCAGGATATTTTCAAAGAACTATGCTTTAACTGCTGTCTTGGGAAAGCTGACAATTACGACGAAATCGTAAGTCTCTACTATTCAACTCTTAATGAAAAAGATGCTAGATTTGCAAAGCAGACATACTCTTTTTTAGGAAATTCAGACGGCTCTTACCTATATCAAACAGAAACCTTAAACAAAGAATTTGAAAAATGCATGCAAAAAGCAATATCAACACAAAGCAAGCATTATTCAGATTTTCTTATTTCTAGAGCCTACATCTGTTCTAGAATTTCATTATTCTTTTATAAAGAAAATGATCTGAAAAACTCAAATTACTGGGCAAGAAGAGCAATAAACCTTGTAGGTGAAGCTCAAGGTAATTATATCCTTGGACGAGTTTACATAAGAGATAATTCAACAATTGAAATTGGATCTGATTATCTTGCTCACTCAGCTCACCTTGGATATGTAAACGCGATTCCTGCTTTAAGAGACAATCTACAGGAACATTCTGTGTTTAATCTTTTTGCAAAAGAAGATGAGTAAATTGATTTGTTAAAATTCATTACACATTTTTAACATTTTTTTAATCTGAAGTTTACGTAGTTTATATACTATAATCAGTATCGGTACCTTAATTTTTAATAATAATTCGAGGTTTATATGCTTCCTGTTTGTGATTCAATCATGCAAAAAGAACTTTCCTGGCTATCTTTTAATGCGCGTGTTCTTCAGGAGGCTGCAGATCCCTCAGTTCCACTTATTGAAAGAGTCAGATTTCTTGGTATTTACTCAAGCAATTTAGATGAGTTCTTTAAAGTTAGAGTTGCTGAACTTAAAAGACAGGTAATCATCAATAAGGCTCAAGGAAATGAAGATACAGTTAATCTGTTAAGACAGGTTCAGAACGAAGCTAACAAATATCAGAGAACATTAAACAGAATTTACAAACAGCTTCTTGTGGAACTTGCTGATCACAATATTTTCCTTCGTGATCCTGATTCAATTACAAAAGCTCAGACTGAATGGGTGCATTCTTATTTTAGAAGACATGTTCTAAAGCATATCAATCCTGTAATCATTGGTGAAGATACTGATCTTGTATCATTTTTAAAAGATGAATTTACATATTTGCTAGTTGATATGACCAATGGTGATGCTGTTTACCATGCCCTAATTGAGATCCCAACTGATAAGATCCCTCGCTTTATCAGAATGCCATCAGAGGATAATAATGTTACTTTTATGTTCCTTGATGACATTATTAGAGTTGGAATAGACTCAATCTTCAAAGGTCTGTTCACCTACGAAAAAATTGAAGCTTATTCTATTAAGATGAACCGTGACGCTGAATACGATCTTGTTGGAGATATTGACAGATCTGTTCTTGATAATATGTCTGAGTCACTAAAGCAGCGATTAAATGCAATGCCTGTTCGCTTCTCCTATGATGCTCAAATGCCTGAAAATATGGTTAATTTCATGGCAAAGGAACTCAAGATGAGTTCTATTGATTCTATGATGCCAGGAAACAGATACCACAATTTTAAGGATTTCTTGTCATTCCCAAGCTTTGGAAGTGATGACATGGAGAACAGACCTCTAAGTGAGATCAAATCATATCAGTTTGACAGTGCAATGACTCCTTTTGAGGCTATCGGGAAAAAGGACATTCTCCTTTACTATCCATACTACTCTTTTGACTACTTTACAGAGTTTTTAAGACATGCTTCATACGATCCTAAGGTTTCATCCATCAAGATCAATATTTATCGTGTTGCAAGCAATTCACGAGTAATCAACTCACTTATTCATGCTGCTAATAACGGCAAAAGTGTTACTGTGGTAGTTGAGCTTAAAGCAAGATTTGATGAGGCTAACAACGTTAAGTGGGCTTCAAGACTTACAAATGCAGGTGTTAAAGTTCTATTTGGTCTTCCAACACTGAAGATCCACTCAAAACTATGTCTAGTTACTAGACATGAAGAAAGTGGCATTGTTAGATATGCTCACATTGGTACAGGTAATTTCAATGAGAAAACAGCAAAGATTTATACAGACTTTGCTCTATTTACTGCAAATGCAAAGATTACAAAAGAAGTAGATGACGTCTTCTCATTTATTGAATATCCTTACACAAGACCAAAATTTGAAAACCTATTAGTATCTCCACTAAATGCCAGAGACAGAATTAATTTCATGATAGACAGAGAAATTGATTTTGCAAAGCAGGGTAAAAAGGCTTCAATCAACTTCAAGGTTAATGCTCTTGTTGATATTGAAATCATAAATAAACTATACGAAGCATCTAAAGCAGGCGTAAAGATTCGTGGTATTGTACGTGGAATGTGTGCTTTAAAGCCTGGTATAAAAGATCTGTCTGACAACATTTATATTACATCTATTGTGGACAGATTCCTTGAACACCCTCGTGTAATGCTCTTCAACAATGGAGGAAACGAGGAGCTGTTCATCAGCTCAGCTGACTGGATGAAGAGAAACCTTGATCTTAGAATTGAGGTTGGTACAAGAATAGTAGATCCAGACCTTATCAAACGTATCAAAGATATTCTAAAACTTCAGCAGAATGATAATCGCAAGGCAAGAATAATCGATGCAGACCAGAAGAACGTATACGTTCAGGCAAAAGAAGGCGATAAGCAGATCCGCTCTCAAATTGATATTCACGAATATCTAGTGGAAGTTGAAGAGCAGATTGCAAAAGCAGATCAGAAATAACTTTGAATCGATAGAAAAAAATGGGCTCTACTTTGTAGTGCCCATTTTTTTTATTTAGTTTTTATTGTTTCTATTTTTGCTCTATTTTCTCACTTTCAGAGGTGTTGTGAGTTTTTGAGAACTGTGACTTGTAAAGTACACTATAAGCGCCACCTAACTCTACTAACTGCTGATGTGAGCCTTGCTCAACAATATGTCCATCGTTAATTACGTAGATCATATCAGCATCCATTACTGTAGAAAGTCTATGAGCAATAACAATAGTTGTTCTGCCTTCCATGAGCTTGTCTAAAGCACGCTGAACCACCTTTTCAGACTTGTTATCCAAAGCTGATGTTGCTTCATCAAGAATAACAAGAGGTGCATTCTTTAAAATAGCTCTTGCAATAGCAAGTCTCTGTCTTTGTCCACCAGATAATAGAAGGCCTCTCTCTCCTATAACAGTATCTAAACCGTCAGGTAATTTATCAATAAAATCATCAAGATATGCACTCTTTATAGCAAAATCAATCTGCTCTTGTGTTGCATCTTTCTTACCATAAAGAAGATTGTCTCTAATGGTACCTGCAAAAAGGAAATTATCCTGGAATACCATTGAGATTTTGTCTCTTAGTGATGATAGAGAATACTCTCTAATATCCTTGCCATCGACTTTAATAGAGCCTTTATCTATATCGTAAAGACGAGGAATTAATGAGCATACAGTTGATTTACCACCGCCAGAGTTACCAACGAGAGCAACTTTTGTTCCGACAGGGACTTTAAGACTGATACTATCTAAAATAGTCTTCTCGCCGTCATAACTGAATGTAACATTATCAAATGTAATGTCTTTTTTAATCTCAGTTAATTCGTCCTTTCCATCCTCACTTGCAGATTCAAAAGATTCTGCATGTAGCAGCTGAGAAATACGATCTAAAGCTAAAAGCGAATTTTGAACTGCAATATAGTTATTACCAATACTCTTTATAGGAGTATATAGCATGATTAGCGCTGCAAGGAACGCAACAAAAGTTCCTGCTGTAATATCCTTTGTCTCAATTAAATGAAGACCAAAATATAAAACTCCTGCTACACCAAAGGCTGTAACTAAATGCATGAAAGGTGCTAGCCAATTAGTGTCACGAACAATCTTCATACCAAGAACAAACAGTGATTTGTAATTATCCTTATATGAAGTAGCCATCTGATCTTGAAGATTGAAAGACTTGATTGTCTTAATACCAGAATATGTTTCATAGTAGTAGGTATTGAGCTTTGCGCCAGAGGACAGAGTTCTTAAAGTAATCTGCTTGATTCTTTTTCTTACTATCTTCATTGGGTAGACAATAAGAAGAAGAACACCAACAGCAATAAAAGAAAGCTCCCATGAGTTGTAAAGTAAAACAACCACCAGAGCTAATGAAGAGAAAAATTTCTGTAAAAACAGCTTTAGGTTTGCAATAAGTCCTGTTGTTGCTGTATCAGCATCTCCAGCAAAACGCATAATTACAGAGCCTGAGGTATTCTTATCAAAGAATCTTGATTCAAAACGAAGTAATCTTTTGAACAAAGCGTTTTTAAGATCCATAGAAACCTTACTTCCAACATAGGCATTTACTATGTTTGAAGCATAGATACATATACCCTGTATCACGGTAAAACCTATAATAAAAACAGGAACGAGCGTTGAAAACTCTGCATCCTGTGCAACCATCACATTATCCATGAATGGTTTAAGGAAAGATGCTACAACAGCGTCTAAAGCACCAACAGGAATTGTTAAAATTACGCCAAGAACAGCCCAAAAGAAGTATGGTTTTAGAAAAGGCCAGAAAGTTTTATATCCTCTAACAAAATTGGTTGATACTTTTTCATCCATTTTATCGAGAATGATAATGTCTTTTTTCTTACTCATATAATCCTTAATTAATTGAACTTGAGCATATAATAACAAAAAAACCTTGCATTATCACATGCAAGGTCTTCTTTAAATACAGTTTTTCTGAAGATTACTTAACAAACTGCATTGCAGAACGTGCAATCATTAACTCTTCATTTGTTGCAATAACAAATAATTTTACTGAAGAGTCAGGCTTTGAAATAACCTGATGATCAACACCCATGTATACACGAGCCTTATAGTTTGCATCGTTATCAATCTTGATACCAAATGCTTCTTCAAGCTCTGAACATACATACTTACGTGTGGTAGGACCATTCTCACCTACACCACCAGAGAATACGATTGCATCAACATGTCCAAGTGGAACATAGTATGAAGCAATGAACTTAGCTAAGCGATATGCATACATCTGTAAAGCTAAAGTACAACGCTCATTGCCTTCCTGAATACCAGCAACAATTGGACGGAAATCTGATGAAACACCAGAAACAGCCATCATACCAGACTCTTTATTGAAGATCTTTTCAACTTCCTGTGGAGTCTTGTGTAGTCTCTCGCATAAGAAGAATACAACAGAAGGATCGATGCTACCGCAGCGGGTACCCATGATAAGACCATCTAATGGAGTTAAACCCATAGAAGTATCAACGCACTTACCGTTCTTTACAGCTGAAACTGAAGCACCGTTACCCATGTGACAGGTAATCAGACAGGTTTCCTCAAGAGGCTTACCAAGCATCTTTGCTGCTTCTTGAGCAATAAACATATGTGAAGTTCCGTGAGCACCATATTTACGTAAATGTAAATCAGTGTAGAATTCCTCAGGAATAGCATAACGGTATGCCTTTGGAGGCATTGTCTGATGGAAAGCTGTATCAAAAACTGCTACATGAGGAATATTAGGGAAATTCTCTCTTGCTGCATCAATACCTAACAGATGAGCTGGGTTGTGAAGAGGAGCAAAAGGAATAACCTTCTTGATGTTCTCCTCTACTTCATCATCAATTAAAGTTGGCTGTGAATAGATATCACCGCCCTGAACGATTCTATGACCACATGCAACAATTGAGTCTAACAGAGCCTTATCGTCTGCAAGAATATTGTTTACAAGGAATGCTAATGCCTTATCATGACCTGCGCCTGCACCAAGAGGAGTTTCAGTCTTCTCGCCACCGCTGTGTTTCCAGGAAATGCGTGCATCCTCTAAACCTAATGCCTCACCGATACCGTTTAAGAAAACGTGACCGTCTGTAGGATCTAAAACTGCGAACTTGACTGAAGAGCTACCACAATTGATAACTAATGCTGTCTTTGGATAATTACTCATTACTTGTACCTAATTTGTGAATTACAATATGAAATTTTTCCCAAACATTCTGTTCAAATCAGAATTAACTCTATCTTCTCTGTGCTCATAAGAACACTATTTAAAATGAATCAGATTAAAGATTCTCAATAGAATTATTTTTTTTATGGCTATAATACAGGAGAAAGACCGTTAAAAAGGAGTTACATCTGTCAGTTCCTGTTGATAAATGAAGACTTAACATAATGAAAGATCAAAGAAGACTTAAGCAGATTGCATAATGCATGAAGCTTTCATCATACAAGTACAAAATCCCCTGCCTATCAGCTATAGCTATAAATATCTATATTTCTAACATGATCTTCCTATCAATGTCAGCCTTATAACCTTTTGGGCAAATGCTATCTGAATATTTTACCATTTTATTAGAGAGGAAAACACGAAAACGCAAATTTATTTCATTTTTTGATCATTGTGTAACAAAATTTGTATATTATGGTCAATCAGATACGATAATTGCAGTGAGATTTAAGAAAAAGGCAAATAATAATGATTGACGTAGCAGATTTAAGAAGAAGCTATCAAGCTGGCGGGTTAGATGAAAAAGAGATGCCTGAACATCCTATGGATCTTTTTGAAAAATGGCTTAAACAGGCTATTGACTCAAAACTTTACGATCCTAATGGTGTTGTTGTAAGTACTGTTGATGAAAACAATACTCCATATTCTAGAATGGTTCTCTTGAAGAATTACACTAAAGATGAACTTGTTTTTTATACAAATCTCGGATCAAGAAAAGCTCAGCATCTAAAGAATAATCCTAAGATCTGTATGCTATTTCCTTGGTATATGCTTGAAAGACAGGTGATGTTTATTGGTGAAGCTCAACGACAGAGCACAATAGAAGATCTGAAATATTTCCACTCAAGACCAAGAGGATCTCAGATCGGTGCTTGGGCATCTCATCAGTCTCATCTTATTTCTGCAAGAGGAATTCTTGAGAGTAAGTTTTTAGAAATTAAAGAAAAATTTAAAAACGGTGAGATTCCTCTGCCTTCATTCTGGGGTGGATATAAGGTCAAATTCACTAAAGTTGAATTCTGGCAGGGAAGAGAAAACAGACTTCATGACAGATTCATTTATGAAAAAGAAGATGGTCTTTGGTTACCACCAAAAAGACTGGCACCTTAATTAAGGGCAAAAAGGCGCAAATATTGCGCCTTTTTTTGTAAAGAAATAAAACTAAAATACTACAGTCTTATTTCCATGGATGAAAACTTTATCATCAAGAACCTTGGAAATAGCTCTGATTAAAACCATCTGCTCAACATCATGACCAGCCTTTGCAAGTGTCTCTGGGTCATAACGATGATTTACCTTAATCACATCCTGCTCAATGATTGGTCCTTCATCAAGATTGTTTGTAACAAAATGAGCTGTTGCACCTATTAACTTAACACCACGGTTATATGCCTGATGATATGGCTTTGCACCAATGAAAGCAGGAAGGAAGGAATGATGAATATTGATAATCTTTCCAAGTGGGTAGTGACCTACAAACTCAGGTGACAGAATTCTCATATACTTTGCAAGAATTACATAATCACAGTTTGTTGAGTCAATAACCTCAATCATTCTCTTTTCCTGCTCTTCCTTTGTGATACCTTCACAAGAAACAAGTTTAAAAGGAACATTGAATTTTTCTGCTAGAGCGCCTAAATCAGGATGATTACCAGCTACACATACAATATCTGCATTAAGTGCGCCTGAATAAGTTTTCATTAAAAGCTCACCTAAACAGTGTGATTCTTTAGTTACAAGAACACATAAACGGCGTCTGTGCTCATCGGCTAATCTTACATTAGCACCTTGTGGAAGAAGGCTGATAACTGTATCAATGAATGTCTTAACGGTTTTGTCGTTAGAAAAATCACCTTCAATTACGGTTCTCATAAAGAATTTGTGGTCTTCAGGAGAGGCAAACTGATCCTGACGAGTGACATTTAGGTGGAACAGTGAGCATACATTTGTGATTTTTGCAATTAGACCGACATCATCAGTACACTCGGTTAACAGAATTCTCTTTTCCATAATATTCTTCAAATTTAATAAATACAGTGTTTTCTCAAAAAAAACAGTTTATATATTCTATTTGTTTTTAAATTACATAACAAGATAATAGTTTTCTATAGCTTGTTACCAAATTATGATCAATTATTGTGCAATAATTTCAAATTTAAGCTGATCTAGTATTTTTTTTTATTGTATATAAAATGAAAGAGTGTAAAAGAATATAAAGCTATAAAAGGAAGGCAATCATAATGGCAATTGAAGATACTCTACCTACATTAGATAAGTATGCAACATTGATGATTCCTGGAAAGGATCCAATTCAGCTCCCTATATTAAAGGGAACATTAGGTCCTGAAGTTATTGATATTCGAGAGCTTGGTAAGCAAGGTTACTTCACTTATGACCCAGGCTTTGTATCAACAGCATCATGTATGTCTAGAATCACCTTTATCGATGGAAAGAAAGGTATATTACTTTATCGTGGTTATCCAATCGATCAGCTAGCAACTAAAGCTGATTATCTGCAGGTGTGTTACCTGCTGTTCAAAGGTGAACTTCCAAACAAAGAGCAGTATGAGAAATTTGTTGACCGTATTAAGCACCATACATTAGTTCATACTCAGATGGAATCTTTATTCCAGGCTTTCAGAAGAGATTCTCATCCTATGGCTGTGCTTTGTGGTATTGCAGGCGCTCTTTCTGCTTTCTACCATGACGGACTTGATATTTATGATGCAGAACATCGTGAATTAACAGCAATTCGACTTGTAGCCAAGATGCCAACTCTTGCAGCAATGTCATATAAGTATTCGATCGGTCAGCCTTTCGTTTATCCAAGAAACGATTTGAGCTATACAGGAAACTTCCTGCACATGATGTTCTCAACACCATGCGAGGAATACAAAGTTAATCCTATCGTTGAAAAGGCTCTTGATAGAATCTTTACTCTTCATGCAGACCATGAGCAGAATGCTTCAACTTCATCAGTACGTCTTGCAGGTTCTTCAGGCGCAAACCCATATGCATGTATAGCAGCTGGTGTAGCATCTTTATGGGGTCCTGCTCACGGTGGTGCTAATGAAGCTTGCTTAAGAATGTTAGAGGAAATCGGCTCTGTTGACAGAATTCCTGAATATGTAGCAAGAGCTAAGGACAAGAATGATCCATTCAGACTGTTTGGTTTTGGTCACCGTGTATATAAGACATTTGATCCTCGTGCTGTTGTTATGAGAGAAACATGCCACGAAGTTCTTGATGCTCTGCACATCGACAATAATCCTCTTCTTAAGGTTGCAACTGAACTTGAGAAGATTGCTCTGTCTGATGAGTACTTTATTGAAAGAAATCTATATCCAAACGTTGATTTCTACTCAGGTATCATTCTGAATGCTATTGGTATTCCAACATCTATGTTTACTGTAATCTTTGCTCTTGCAAGAACTATAGGCTGGATAACTCACTGGAATGAGATGCACACTATCAAGGATTCTAGAATTGGCCGTCCTCGTCAGATTTATACAGGACAGGAATTGCGTAATGTAAAAAGCTTGTCTAGAAGATAATATTTTATCTGTATTTTCAAAACTCTGAACTTTTCTTATGATTTGTTCAGAGTTTTTTTTATTAATTCAGTTCAATATAAAACTATCTTTTTTCCATTATCAGTGTAATCCTATTTCTTTGTCTTTTTATAATTTAATGTTAAAAATCACGAAAGTGATCCGTCAATATCATGCGAAGTTGATCCGTCTTTTTTTGTTCATGTCTTAAAAATTGACTGCTTTTCGAAAAATAACAAGAAGTATCAAAACTGAAAAGCGATCTTCAAGCAGAATCTTGTGGTTAAAGGATTTGGTAGAGGTGGAGGGATAAATTACTGTAAAATTTATTTATAAATCAATTAAATATAAAAAAACTAAAAACTACAAAAAAAATACAGAATAAACCAACTCTAAGCAGGACATATTGCTATAAAACAAAATTCCGAGCAGATTACTAATTATATTTTTCGATGAAATAGTAAATCACATATCTTATCGAAAACTTTAATTTACTATTTTTCTCAATAATATCCCTCAATATTGCATTAACAACATACTGTTATCATCTCGTCTTAAAAGATTTTTTAGTCACATAAAACGGCATATCATACATCTATAATTTTCGATGAAGTTATAAAAAAGTATTTTTATCGAAAATTATAATTAGATACAAATGGAAAAAAAGAATTCTTTTAATTATAATTTTCGAAGAGAAGACAAAAATTCCATTTCACCGAAAATTATAAATAAAGGATAAGCAATGCTAATCGGTAGAGAAAAAGAAATCAAAAAATTAAATGAGCTATATCATAGCGAAGATGCTGAACTTATTGCTTTATATGGTAGACGTCGTGTTGGCAAAACATACCTGATTGATGAAGTATTTAGAGACAGGTTAAATTTTCGTCATGCAGGATTATCTCCAATTGATAGTGAAAAGGAGAATGTAAAAGCACATTTAATGAAAGATCAGCTAACACATTTTTTTAGATCACTAACTATGCAAGGCTATAAAGGGAAAAAAACGCCTGAGTCATGGCTGGAGGCATTTTATATGCTTGAAGATCTTCTCGTGGAAAAATATAAGGACAATGAAAGAATTGTTGTTTTCTTAGACGAAATGCAATGGCTAGACACTCCGAAAGCAAAATTTATGACAGGTTTCGAGGCTTTTTGGAACGGGTGGGCATGCCACAGAAAGAACCTTATGGTAATTGTTTGTGGAAGTTCCAGTTCCTGGATTCTCACCAATATCATAAACAATCACGGTGGTCTTTATGGAAGAGTCACATTCGAAATAAAACTTAAACCATTCACTCTTAGAGAATGCGAGCAATTTCTAACATCAAAGGAGATCTGTATGTCTCGTTATGATGTAATCCAAGCATACATGATGGTTGGTGGTATTCCTTATTATTTAAGGTATTTCAATAAGAGATTAAGTTTAGCTCAAAACATCAATGAAATCTTCTTTGCAGATGAAGCTCCATTAAAAGATGAATTTAATCGAATGTTTGCTTCACTATTTAAAAACGCAGAACCTATTAAACAAATCATAAAAGCAATAGCATCAAAAAATAAAGGCATAACAAGAAAAGAATTGTCTGAAATAACAGGAGTAACCGACAGCGGAGAAGTATCAAGGCAGCTTAACGCTTTAATTGCCGGAGATTTTATTATCAAATATAAATCATTTGGTGACAATAAAAGAGATGAAATATACAAACTAGTTGACCCGTTCTCTTATTTCTATTTAACGTTTTTAGACAAGAGCAGCGATAACAGAAATATTGACTGGATAAACATAGAAGACTCCAGTCGAGTACTTTCCTGGAAAGGCTATGCTTTTGAAAATGTTTGTTGGAATCACATCCACCAGATAAAAATGGCTCTGCAGATCGGAGGAGTATCTACAACAGAAGCGCTCTGGTCAAAAAGAGGAGATGAAAACACACGTGGAACACAAATTGATTTAATAATTGTAAGAAAAGACAATGTAGTACACATGTGTGAGATAAAGTTTTACAACGAAGAATTTGAAGTTGATAAGGATTACCACTTAATTCTAGAAAGACGAAAAAAAATTCTCCGAGAACAAATACCCAAAAGAGCAACTATTCACAATACACTGATAACAACGTATGGATTAAGAAAAACAAATTATTTTGGTGATTTTGTTCATGTAGTAACAATTGACCAGCTATTTGAAAATTAACACAAGGAAAAGAATTGAAACAGATCTCTTCATGCTGCATCAAGGTGTTAAAGGCTTTGGTGGAGGTGGAGGGACTTGAACCCTCGTCCCAAAAGACTGCATCTTCGGCACTACATGTTTAGGCAATCTTTGATCTTAGTACTAGCTGCGGACAGCCACGCTACATAATACCCAGTCTGTAAAGAGAGTTTAATGCTTCAGCTACAGACGGAGCTTCCACACGATCTAGTGAAGAACCGACCCCAGTGCGACTAAGTGTCACTAGAAAGACTTAGAACTGAGGGCTTTCAAGCAGGTTATTAAGCTGCTAAAGCGTAGGTTTCGTCGTTTGCGACTATTTTTATGCGACTTTTTTACAAGCTTTCGCCACTTGACATGCTCCTAGGAATTCATACTTCCGGTCGAAACCAGAATCACCCCCAAGATAAGACCTTTTTATTATACACAAAGGCTGAACATTGACAACAGGCTTTTTAGCTATTTCAACGTACAATGATCAGATAATTGCACTATAGATAAAAAAAATAAACTTTTTACATGATTATGAATTTTTGTCTTTTTGATTTTGGTATAATGCTCACACTTTTAAAGCTGATGCTTTTCTTTCCTGCATTAGCCTTAATTCATTTATATATGTACATCAATCAACAATTTAGCTTTTGCTAAGCTTGTTTTATATTTTTTATTATGAAAAATTCAAATCCATTTGTACCGGCATTTTTCACTTGCATGAAAGAAGGTTATTCTTTTAATCTTTTCAGAGCAGATGTAATTGCAGGTCTTACAGTAGCAATTGTTGCACTTCCACTTGCTATGGCTATGGCTGTAGCTTCAGGAGCATCACCTGATAAAGGCCTTGTAACCGCTGTTGTTGCAGGTTTCTTTATTTCTTTTTTAGGTGGTTCTAGAGTTCAGATCGGTGGTCCTACCGGTGCATTCGTTGTTGTGATTTTCAATGTAATCGCACAGCATGGCTTTAACGGATTAATCCTGTCATCAATTATGGCTGGTATTATCCTTGTTGTTGCAGGTTATGCAAAGTTAGGTAAACTGATTAAATATATTCCTTATCCGGTTATCACAGGTTTTACAACAGGTATTGCTGTAATCATCGCATCATCTCAGGTGAAGGATTTCCTTGGCTTAACAGTTGATAATGTACCTGCTGACTTTTTGAACAAATGGTATGTTTATCTTACTAACATTGATAAAACAACATATGCTGCCTTACTGCTCGGTGTTTTAGGTCTTGCAACTATTATTATCTGCAAGAAGATTTCTCCAAAGATCCCATCATACCTTGTTTCAATTCTTCTAATTTCAGTTCTTGCATATGTATTTAGTATGCCTGTTGAAACAATCGGTAGCAGATTCCCAAGCTTACCAACAGGTCTTCCATCTCCTGTTTGGCCAGAATTTTCTTTAGATCAGATAAGAGATCTTGTTCCTTCTGCATTTACAATTGCTTTTTTAGCTGGTATTGAAGCTTTATTATCAGCCGTTGTTGCAGACGGTCTGATTGGTCACAAGCATTCTTTAAATCAGGAACTAGTAGGTCAGGGTGTTGCTAATATTGCATCAGGTATTTTCGGTGGTATCCCTGCAACTGGTGCTATAGCACGTACTGCAACCAACATTAAGGCTGGTGGCAGAACTCCTGTTGCAGGTATTTTCCATGCAATCTTCCTATTAGTATTCCTATATACTGCAATGGACATTCTTGCATTCATTCCTATGGCTGCTCTAGCTGCCGTACTCTTCATGGTTTCATGGGGTATGTCAGATTTAAAGCACTTCATTCAGATTGCAAAGATAAGTCCATCAGACAGAACAATTCTTATCCTTACATTCTTACTGACTGTAATGGTTGATCTGACAGTTGCAATTGGTGTTGGTGTAACCTTCGCATCTCTACTGTTTATGCGTCACATGGCTCGTTCTGTTGAAGTAAGACGCCAGCATCACAGATCAGAGTATGAAGCTCAGGATGGTGATGATCCTGCTGATGATGATATTGAGATTCCAGAAGATGTTATTGTTCTTCAGATTAATGGACCTCTATTCTATGGTTTCGCATCAGAATTCTGTGATAAGTTAAAGTCTCTGGAGAAAATGCCAAGAATCCTTATTCTAAGAATGAGATTCATGCCATACCTAGATGCTTCTGGTGAAAATTCAATTGAAGATATCATCAAGATCTGCCGTGAACACAAGACATATGTTATCTTCTCAGCTGTTCGACCACAGCCAAGAGCTATTCTGCAAAAAGCAGGTATCCACAAGAATCTGGATGGTGCAATTGC
>NZ_JBGVMC010000017.1:0-9283 GCF_045124615.1 Succinivibrio sp. | reverse complement strand
TATTTAATTGCACCGATCTTCAATTAAGACGCAATGATCTTATAGTAAGTAAGCACGTATCATATTATTAAGTTGCAGTTTTTTATCTTCCTACAAATCAATCTACTATTGAAAAATGACTCCTATTTATTGAAAAGAAATTAACAGTACTGTAATATTATTTTACGATAATTGCAACAATTTAATTTTAGAAAATACGATAATAATAAGAATAGAGTATTGTGACATTAGTTTAGAGCATACAAATTGATAGATAAATGACAACTTTACCAACAGTTTGACTGTTTGGTTGAAGAATATTTAATCCTTTGATCTTTAAACAAGTTTTAACGATCTTAATCTGATATCTTATTAGCTGATTAAACATAGAAATAATTATTTTTGTGATTGCATTTTCAAGATTAAGTTATGTGTGTATCAGGGATTTGGTATCAAGTGTTACTTGACCTAGGTTCATTTTGTTATTAAATTAGGTTTATTTTCAATGATCTGGAAAATGAAAATAGATTAAAAAAAACAACAAGAGTAGCAATATTATTGACTCTGATTATCAGAATTTCTCGATTTAAGGAATTGTTTTAATGGCCAGACCAAAAAAGGATGATAAGGAACTTGCAAAGCAGCATAAGTATTATATTAAAGATCATGCCAATATTCTGCTATGCAGATTTGCAGGACAGTATCATCTTACTTCAAGTAAGCTGATTGAGCGTTTTGCTTTTTCTTTAGAAAATCAGCAGAATAGGGCATTATTCGAAAAAATCCTATCCCTGCCAGAACTGTCTGATGATGAAAAGAATGAAAATCTTGATGAGCAGATTGATCTCAGAAAGAAAAGAACAATCGGCGCTAATGCAATGAATGATAAAAAGAGTAATTCAAAAGAGAATAAGTAACAATCAGCATAATGAGAAATATAAAAACAAAGTGAGAAATTCTTTTACATCAATCTTTATAAAGACAGTTTTGTATAAATAGATTGTCATCAGACAATTGAGTAATTAAAAATCATGATTCACATCCTAATGGATGTTTATAGATAAAAATGGTTGACCACTAAATCGATAGATTTGTTGACCAACTAACAAACATATATGTTAAGTCTTTTCTATTCATCCACCATTTTCAATTAAAAAACTTAGATGGAAATCTAGCTGCTAGACCGAAGTTACGTGCGTGAGCCTGCATTACATCAAATTGATTGGCTCTTCCTTTCAAAAAATGCAGTTGCAGTTCTTTATTCTTGTTGTGCTGCACACACAATGGAAGATCGTTGCAACTTAGTAACAAGATCATGTTGTTCCTTCAGTAAAAATAAAAAAACACTAACCTGATAAATTTTATTATTTTATACAGTACTGATAAATAACTTATTAAAAATAAAAGAAATTTATTATTTATCCATATGCGTTCTTGTTTCTTTATTCCATAAAAACGTGATTAAGATAATAAAAAATCTAAAAAAATATTAGACAAAATATATTTGAATATATTACAGTACTGATAAAGACACGATATTTTCTAAAACACCTTTTATTTTGAGGTCATTATTATGGATACAAATAATTCAACAAATACCTTAGAAAAAATTGATTCAATTATTGCAGGCTTTTTTAGTGAATTTCGTTTTTACAGAGGTCTTATTAGTGTTCAGGAAGATTATTTCTTTGATAAGGCTCGTTCTATCTTTTGTGCTCAGCCTTTAATGATTGATGATGATAATCTTCCTTTTAATGTCAGCATAGAGCAGATTAGACTGATAAATTCATTTATTCATGCATATGATTTTACTGATTTGTATCTTGCTTGCAGATCAAATGCTGAAGAAAACGATTGTAATCTTGATAATTATGCCTGGGATTGTGACTTTGCATTGGATTATCTTCAGTATTTCTCTTTAGATGCTCTTGTGTACTTTGCTAATAAAGTAGCTAATGGCAATTGCTCTTATTTTGATGCAAATTTATATGAAGAAATCATCGAATGCTGGCATTCATATGATGAGATTAATGCATTGAAGTATACATACCTTCATGGTTTATGCAAAAACTATGGTCAATCAAGAAAGATCCTTGTCAGTGAATTTGATGAAACAGAATTAACTGTCATCTTTATGGATATGTTTAGAAATATAGCTATTCCATACATAAAAGGTTACTTTTATGTTCCTAATGAAGACAATGATTCTGATGATTGTTTTGATGATGATTTTGATGATAGTGATGATGACCTTTATACGCATGATCGCTTTGTTTCCTGGGATGCCTATTTTGACTTTATTAAAAGGCATGATAATTCACTGATATCAGATATAGAGTGCAATACCAATGCTCAAAGTGTGTTTGGTGTATTAAGAGGCGATCTTGAATATAAATAATTAAAAGGAGATAAAAATGTTTTTTAACAATTATCAGGAATTCTTAAATGCAGCTGCTGTATGCAATCGTGATTATTATAATGTAGCTTGTTTTCTTAATGACCATGAAGAAGAGCAGAGTTATGTCAGGTATTTTGAAATCAGAAATATCAATCCAAAACACTGCTTTGAATATCTGAAAATTGATAATCCAAATCTTGATATTATAATGAGTGCACTCGAATTAAAAGAGCCTGAAACAATTGAAGAATTAAGTCATATCCTATCGATATTCTATCAATACAGTTTTATTTACAATAGCTGTGAAGATGAATTTACAGAAATTGCAAATAAACATCCTGAGGTTATAGATTTTGCAAAAAATAAAATAAAAAATCATGAATACACTTTAGCTGATGATCATCATTTTATAGATCCACCATTTTTAAAGTTTCATACAATAGAACATGTTAGTGAAAACATTAATGATTTTGCTTTTTCATGGCTTATTGATGAGGTTGTTATAGACATTCTTTATTCAAAAAATCATTTTAAGATGATGAATTATAAACAGGACGTACTTATTTAAAGCACAATTTCTGGCACATATTCAAAGACAAATAAGTTACTTCTTGTGTTTTACACTTCTTAAGAATATGTGACCTTAATAATTAACCAGAATTAAGAGTACCTAAAGCCAATCCTTTCTTTGTAAGGATATTGCAAACAAACAAGAGGATCAAAAATGATTTACGGAAATTTGCAAGAGCAATTAAATGCTCAAGCTGTATGCAATCGTGATTTTTATAATGTTGCTTGTTTTCTTAATGATCTTAAAGACGAGCAGAGTTATTTCAGGTATTTTGAAATTAGAAATATCAATCCTAAACATTGCTTTGAATATCTAAAAATTGATAATCCAAATCTTGATATTCTTATGAGTGCACTTGAATTACAAGAGCCTGAAACAATTGAGGACTTGAGTCATATATTATCAATATTTTATCAATATGCTTCAATTTATAATGGTTGCAAAGAAGAATTTACAGAAATTGCAAATAAACATCCTGAGGTTATAGATTTTGCAAAAAAGAAACTTTTAAACCATGAATATAAGTTAGATGATAAAGGTGTTTTTATTTATCCTTACTTTTTAGAAGGTTTTGATTTAGATTGTGTAACCGAAGATTTATATGATTTTGCTTTTTCATGGCTTATTGATGAGGTAGTATCAGATATTGTCTTTTCAAAAAATCATTTTCAAATGATGAATTATAAGCATGATGTATTAATTTAATTTTTTAATTCAGTTGTGAAAAGTAGTAGCTGCAAAAGTAGCTGAAGCAGCATCATCAGTTAGAAAATTTTCTGCAGATGTTGAAAATAAATATGGTGCATCTGCAGTTGCAAAAGCTCTTAAGTGAAGTAAGTACATACTTACCTCCAAGCGAGAAACTCTAAAATCAAAAGACCAAGATGCCAAAGAAGGCAAGGTGATTTCTTGAGGCTCTGAACTGTTTAAAAAGCAGGAAGTTAAACTGAAGGCAGAACAGTACCGCAGGTACATAAAATTACTCTCCCAGAACCGTTTGCTGATGGATTTATATTTTGTAAAGACCAATTTAGATCAAGCTTATTTAAGGCCTACAGCAGCAGAAATGAAGCTATATATAGAGAGAGCATTAACTACTGTAATACTGTAAAGGCGCAGAAAACAAGCACTTCATATGGTTTGCCAGGTTACTTAAAAATCATATTGACGGCATCATAAGTCATGCAGATAGCCGTTATCAAACGGAAAGGTTGAAGGTATCAATCAGAGGATAAAGACCATCAGAACGAAGAGCTATGGACTCCCTGATGATGAATATTTCTTTTTAAAACTGTTTGATGCCTCAAGACAAAGATGGAATTACTTGAATGAATAAGGGGATCCTAGATCCCACATTTATTTGTACTAAACCAAAAAATGCATAAATATCATATTGTTATTAATTCCTATTAAGTTTTCTTTTGTGATCAGAATCAATAATTCATTTTTTCTATATAGATAATTTGTGACTTATCTAATAATCTGAAAAAACTTTTTATACAAGACTATGGTGAATTTAATGAAAAAATCAAAACTTCTAGGAGTAGCTGCACTTGCTACAGCATTGCTGTCAGGTACAGTTTGCCTTTGTTCAGGCTGTTCTAAGACGTCAGATGAGGGAGCAAGCCTTCCTTTTACCTGGCAGAACACTAATCTCTACTTTGTAATTACCGATCGTTTCTATAACGGTGATAAGAGTAATGACAATTCATATGGAAGACCTTATAAGGATTCAGCAGGTTATACTGCAGGTACTTTCCATGGCGGTGATTTCAAAGGTTTAACTCAGAAGTTAGATTATATTCGTTCATTAGGTGTAAACGCTATCTGGGTGAGCTCACCTGTAGAGCAGGCTCACGGCTGGGTAGGCGGTGGTCCTATGGGTATGTATCAGTACTATGCATACCATGGCTATTATGGTCTTGATTTTACTTCTATTGACGCAAATATGGGTACAGTAGAAGAATTCAGAACTTTTGTGAATGAGGCTCACAAAAGAGGTATCAGAGTTCTTATTGATGTTGTTATGAATCACTCTGCATATGCAACATTAAAGGATATGTGTGATCTAAAATTCGGTGAGACTGCAAACGGTGTTGATCCTTGTTCTGAGTGGCTGCCAAACGCAAGTGTTGGTGAAACATTCCATAACAGACCAGTTGATGCTAGATCATATCCATCATGGGATAGATGGTGGGGTAAGGACTGGATTATTTTTGATGCATATGGTGAGCCTTGCGGAGCTGAAGATGGTCTTGATAAGTGTTTAGCTTATCTTCCTGATTTTAAGAATACTAATCCTAATGCAAAGAAGGTAAGTTTACCTCAGTTCCTATTAGATAAATGGAAAACACCAAATCCTAAATATGATATTCCTGCAGCAATTCCATACAGACAGGGCCAGATGAGTGTTGCTCAGTTCCAGGCTCACTGGCTTGCTTCATGGGTAGAGGAATTCGGTATTGACGGTTACAGAGCAGATACTGTTAAGTACGTATCAAAAGAATCGTGGAAACTGTTAAAAGAGTATTCTGTTGCTGCTTTAAACAAGTGGCGTGAGAAGAATAAGGGTAAAGATCCTGCTGCAGACTGGACCGATCCATTCTATATGACAGGTGAGCTGTGGGCTTTTACAACCGATCCTGAGGACAAATCAGGTTTTGCAAAGGATGGTGGATTTGATTCTCTAATCGATTTTTACTTCAATCCTGACGGTGTAAATCTAAATACATGTATTATGCCTGATCAGGCTGACTGGGAGAAATACGGAAAATTATATGGTCGTCTTGAAGGAAAGGTACCTCTTGGCAATCTGACTTATATTTCATCTCATGACACATCTTTATGTAGAAAGAAGAACATGGCAAAAGCAGCATTAAACTTCCTGTTACTGCCAGGCTCAGTTCAGATTTTCTACGGTGATGAAACATCAAGAGTAAATGATATGGGCGGTGGTATCGACATGGAGCAGGGTATACGTTCAGATATGAACTTCCCTAAAGATGTTGATAATGCTAAAGAATGGGCTGCAAATGTATCAACCTTAAGTAAGGATTTCTCAAAGGACAATGAAATTCTTGCTGTATGGCAGAAGATTGGTCAGTTCAGACTACGTAATCCTGCAGTTGGTGCAGGTTATCAGGAAAAACTGTCAGATGGTTCCTACTGCAGAATGTTTAAGGACAAGGCAAAGGGAATTGATAATGCTGTTGTAATTCATGTAGGTGATACAAAGCAGGTTTTGGTTGGCAAGTGTTTTGCTGATGGATCCAAGCTACAGGATGCATACTCACTTAAGTATTACACAGTAAAAGATGGTAAGGTTGAAGGTGACTTTAATTTTGCAGCACTCTTAGAAATTAAGAGATAACATCTAAAAGAAAAGCACATACGACCAGGACCAAAGTGTCCTGGTTTTTTTATATGCATTTTATTGGTTTTGGCAAACCTGCATATTTAGCCGCACTTTTAGCAGCTCCATTTGGAAAAAGTTTTGCAAGTTCAATTGATGATGAAAGATCCTGATAACCAGACTCTTTTAAATACTTTAAAAGAATTCTGATAGCAGGAGTGGTTGCATATGTATCATAGTATTTGCGAACTGCGTTTATAACAAGAATGTGTTTGTCGGTCAGATCACAATTTTCTGATTCTGCCAGAATGTACATAATTTCTTCATTCCAGTCCTCTTTATTCAATAAAAAGCCATTTGAATCAGTTTCAATAATCCTACCTTTATATTCAAAACTCATAGTCAAACTCTTTGATTAAATATGGTTGATTTTGAAATCATATGATATTTCAAAAGGTTAAAAAATACAAAATAAATAAATTTGATAAAAATCTCAAAAATGTACTAAAAATCATTACTAATAAAGATGAAATATTTAACCTGAAATGTCAGAGATGTAAAAAAAATTAAAAATTTGATTTACATCAAAGTTTTTTTGTCTATAATAACATTCAGAAAATTTGTGATGAATGTCACTTTAATTTTTAACAATTGAACAGATAGAGTACTATGAAGGTTTTAAAAGCTTTTTTATATTTTCTTTCAGCAACTGTGTTATGCATTCCTTTGGTTATTGTAATCTGCCAGGGCGAAGATTCCAATGTTGAACCAAAATCAAAAGCTCCTGTTGCTTTACTAGGAGATAGAGTATGTGCTGATGGAAACATCAATAACTGTATTCTTCTACGTGATCAGGCATTACAGGAGAAGAAGTATGCTGAAGCCTTCGCATATTTAAAGACTCTATGTGACCGTTATCAGGATTCAAATTCATGTCTTATGACTTATGAGACTTTCTTCAATATGCAAGAAACCAATAAGTCAGAGTCACAGAATGTAAAGACTACTTTATATGAGGTTCTTTACTATCTTGATTTAGGCTGCAAACTTAACAACTATTCAGCATGTTTACGTGCAGCAAGAATTTATGAATATGGTGTAAAGCCAGATTCATCTCAGGCTCTATACGGCTTCAATGTGGCATATGATGCTCAGGAAGCTAAAAGATACTACAAAAAGGTTTGTGAATCTGTATCAGATGATGCTCCTGAGGCATGTAAGAAGATCGTTGATCTTACACACAAGACCCATAGTTACAAGTATCTTATAAAGAAACAGTAATCATTTTTATATTCTTCAAAAAAGTCCTAAATTCTTGGATTCAGTACACAGTATTGAATCCATTTTTTTTATTAATTCCTTTGTTAAAGAATGATTTTGGATGTATTTGATAATAAGGATCTGTCTAATAAAAAAGGAGCTTTGTGAGCTCCTTTATTAATCTATAATGTTTTTTAATCTTGATGATGAAACATATGGCCCATTCTTTCTTCTTTTGTATTCAGATAATCCTCATTGAATTTGTTTCTTCCATATTCAATAGGTTTTCTGTCTACAACTTCAATGCCATGCTCTTTAATGTCATTAATCTTTAAAGGATTATTTGTCATGAGAATAACTTTAGTAAATCCCATGTTTTTCATCATCTGAGCACAAGCTTCATAGTTTCTTGCATCTGCAGGAAAACCAAGATTTACATTAGCATCAACTGTATCTGCACCATTATCCTGAAGCTTGTAGGCTCTTATCTTATTGAATAGACCGATACCTCTTCCTTCCTGGCGCATATAGAGAATAGCACCTCGACCAGCTTTCTGGATTTCCTGCATTGCAGCTGCAAGCTGGAAACCACAGTCACATTTTAATGAGCCGAATACATCACCTGTTAGACATTCAGAATGAATTCTGCACAATACTGGCTCACCATCAGTTAGATCACCTAAAAAGATAACAGCATGATCGATTGAGTCGTTTTCTTTAAAAATAGTGATATTGAACAACCCGTATTTTGTAGGTAAAAGAGCAACCGGGCCCTGAATTAACTTAGTAGTCAAAACAATTTCCTAGTAATAAACATATTGAATTTGCTGTATTTTATCACAAAGAAAAATACTAATAATCAAAAATCAGCACTTATGAAAATAATTAGCAAAAAGAAATGGTAAAAAAATGCATTTATATGCAAAAAAGACTGTATAAACGGGATGTTTTTCTGTTAAAATAGCAATCTTAAAAATATAAGGATAAAAAAATGGCAGAAGCAATTGTAATCGCAGTAGACGGCCCAAGTGGCGTAGGTAAAGGCGAGCTGACAAAAAGACTCGCATCAGCACTTGATTATGAGTTACTTGATTCTGGTGCAATTTACAGAGTTTTAGGCTATGCAGTAAGAAAAGCTGGTCTTGCTTTGTTTGATGAGGAATCAGTTGTACAAGAAGCTAAACTTCTGAATTTATCCTTTGAATGCCTTGATGATGGTGTTCATGTTCTTTTAAATGGTGAAGATGTTTCATCAGAGATAAGAACTGAAGAGGCAGGCAACAATGCAAGTAAGGTTGCAGCTTATCCATCAGTTAGAATGGCACTTTTGCAAAGACAAAGAGAGTTCTTAAAAGAGCCTGGTCTTATTGCAGATGGCCGTGATATGGGAACTGTTGTTTTTCCAAAGGCAAATGTAAAACTGTTTTTAGATGCCAGTGCTGAAGTAAGAGCAAACAGAAGAATGCTTCAGTTACAGCAGAAAGGCAAAGAAGCTGATTATCAGAAAGTATTAGCTGAAATCAAAGAACGTGATGACAGAGACCGTAACCGTCCTGTTGCACCATTAAAGCCTGCTGATGATGCACTGGTTATTGATACTTCAGATATGACAATTGAAGAGGTTTACAAGACTGCTTGTGACTATATCTTCAAGAAGACAGGTATCAGAATTTAAGTTTTTTTTTCTGACAGTCATGGATGATTGTCTTTATTTATCAACCCT
>NZ_JBGVMC010000016.1:0-1198 GCF_045124615.1 Succinivibrio sp. | reverse complement strand
CTTGCTGTAGCAGACCCAGTATATTTACTGCTTGAATCAATTGCTGCAGAAGAATCAAAACTTAGAGCTGATTTTAATAATGCAGCAAAGGAAAATCTTCTGAGCTATGCAACCGGTGATTATCTGGATGCCATGGGATATTATGTTAATACTCCACGTCTTCAGTCTTCAGGCTCTACTACAACTATAAGATTTACATTAAATACCACCGTTTCAGATTCTGTATATCAGATCCCTAAAGGAACCCTAATTACAGATGGTTCAATTAACTTTGCAACTGATGAACTGGCATTTATTGCCATTGGTTCTACTTATGTTGATGTAAAGGCAACAGCAGTTGATGCTGGAAGCTTTTCTAATGGTATTGCTATTGGTGCCATAAATCAGTTGGTTGAACCTCTTCCTAACATGGAATCTGTGACCAACATGACTATTACTAGCGGTGGAGCTGATAAAGAAGAAGATGATGCTTATGCAGATAGAATCAGACTTGCACCTTCTTCATTCTCAGTAGCTGGTCCTCAAGGCGCTTATCAGTATCACACCTACTCTTACAGTTCATCAATCATAGATGTATCAATTTATGGCTTAGAGGAACATCCTGGCAACGTTTATGTTCACCCATTACTAACAGATGGTGCTATTCCTGAGCAAGCGTTTCTGGATGGATTAAAGGCACATCTTTCAGATGAGACTATAAGACCTCTTACAGATAATGTGCTTGTTTCTGCACCAAAAGCTGTTGATTACACCATTGAATTAACCTGGTACCTATCATCAAAAGATACAGATAAAATTAACCAGATTACTGCAGATGTAACAAAAGCTGTAGAAAGTTACAGACAATGGCAACAGGCAAAAATCAACAGAGATATTACACCGGATGAATTAACAAAACTTGTTATGCAGGCAGGCGCAAAACGTCTGGAAATTACTTCTCCTGAATTTACCGCTGTTGATAAAAATGAAGTGGCCCAGTGTGATATTTCTAATGTTGTTATTCATTTTGGTGGAACTGAGGAAGCTTAATCATGAATACCATGGATGATAAGGATAACATTGAGAAGCTTGCCCCTTCTTCAATCAAAAAAGATAAAACGGTCAATAACGTTATAAAGGCAACAGACTGTAATCTTTCAAAAGTTCATCAGCATCTTAATGATGCTGTTTTTTTATATAGAATCAATGAACTTTCAAG
>NZ_JBGVMC010000015.1:0-5113 GCF_045124615.1 Succinivibrio sp. | reverse complement strand
TTGAAGAGTTAAAGAATGTTCCTTTTGAGAAAAGAACAGCCCGCTACTGCTGTGCTCTTGCTTTGGTGCGCTCTTATGATGATCCAGTTCCTCTGACTGTTCTTTGTTCATGGGATGGAAACATCGGTTTTGAGGAAGTAGGCTCAGGTGGTTTTGGTTATGATCCTCTGTTTGTAGTGACAAATAGAAACTGCACCGCAGCACAGCTTCCACCTCAGATTAAAAATCTCATATCACACAGGGGAAGAGCTCTTCAGTCTCTTGTTTATAAACTTGAGCATATGAGCAGATAATGCTTCCTATTAGTCTTTATATTCACTATCCATACTGTATCAGAAAATGTCCTTACTGCGATTTTAATTCGTATAAGAAAAGTTCTGATACAGCAATTGATGATACTTATGCTAATTATCTTGTCAGTGAGTTTGACAGATATGTAGATAAGCTAGATGGCAGAAAATTTTCATCTGTTTATTTTGGTGGCGGAACGCCAACGCTATTTCCTGAAAGATGTTTTGAAAAAGTTCTCAAAAGAATAGAGCCTTACCTTTTAGATGACTGTGAAGTATCAACCGAGGCAAATCCAGGAACCGTCAGTGCCTTACAGCTATCAAATTTAAGGCAAATGGGAATTAACAGAATCAGTCTTGGAGTACAAAGCTTTAATGATGATTCTCTTAAAGTTTTAAACAGAATTCATGACGGTTATACAGCATTAAAGGCCGTTGATTTTATTAAAGATGCCGGCTTTGAAAATTTCAATATTGATTTGATGCACTCTTTACCTGAGCAGACAGAAAAAATGGCTTTAGATGATCTGCAAAAAGCCGTTGAATCAGGTGCAACTCATATCAGTTTTTATGAACTGACAATTGAGGAAGGAACTGCTTTTGGAGATAATCCACCAAAACTTCTAGATGAAGATCTGATGGCTCAGATAGAGTTTAAAGGATTTGAATTTCTTGAAAAATCAGGTTTTGAACATTATGAAGTTTCAGCTTTTACTAAAGGTCGCCGCTGTGTTCATAATCTAAACTACTGGCTTTTTAATGATTATCTTGGAATAGGTGCAGGAGCACATTCTAAACTTACACTTGATAATACTGTAGACAGAAGAGCAAACTCTCAGAGAGTTTTGGATTACTTTAAAGATCATGATTCAAATTTGGATAACATGAATTTGGTTTTAGCAGATGATCTTCCTTTTGAATTCATGTTAAATCGTTTGAGAGTATTTGATTTCATTGAATTTTCAGAATTTGAAAAAACCACTGGTCTTAAATTTGACTGTGTAAAAGAAAAGCTTTTAAAGGCTGCACAAAAAGGACTGTTAGAATTCACTGACAGTGGTTTTTATCTAACGACCTTTGGTCGCATCATGTTAAATGATGTACTTGAATTATTTTTGTAAAACATAATATAAAAAAACGTATGTAATAGCTTTGTTTTCAAGCTAATATTTCAAATAACAACTATACTTATCAGTAAGACACTCAAGAAAGAATCAATATAGGCAAAAGCTTTATGAAAGAAAATTTAAAAAATGAAATAAGCAAACTACTAAAGAGTAAAATTGCTCCTAAAGGTGACATAAGCAAAGAATTTTCTGTAGCACTTTTTGTCGTAGCAACAATATATGAACTTGATTTTTCAAAGCCATCGGATCTTGCGATGGCTAATCATTTTTTCTGCTCTGTAGGTTTTAATGATTTTTCAAAGATTTCATCAGAGCAGATTAACTCTACATTAGATTCACTTGTAGAGTCAGGCTCACTTGTAAATATTCATTCTAAAATCTATGTTGCAAAAAGTTATATTCAGCAGTTTACTGCAAAAGTAAAGGTAAAAACTCAGACATTCAGTGCAACAGTTAGAGATTTTTCTAACTACGAAAAAAGAAATATTAATTACTTTTACTTTGTTGAGGATGATGAGGGCAAGGAATATACACTGATTTCAGATCTTATGCTTTTGCCAAAAGATGAAGTTCTAGTTTCAAGTGTGAAGTTCTCAAATAAAGCCTATGTAGACAAAATTACAAAAGTTAGGCAGTCAGTACTTGGCAGATTTATGCCAGATAGTAATCTTGGAACTATTAAGGCTGACGAAAAAGAGCTTGAAGGCTTTGTTTTTACTCTTGATTCAAAGCAGGATCTTAGCGGTGCCCGATCAGGTGACGTGGTTATCTGTGAAATCAAAAAGAGAATTAATGCTCGTTGCTGTTCTGTAAAAGTAAGAGAAGTTGTTCACGATATAGGTAATCTCAATAATATTATCGTGATGGCTGTTTTACGAAATGAGATCCCAAATGTTTGGCCTGATAATTTGATTCGCTCCTTAAATAAAATTCCTGATAATGTAGGTAAGGACGATCTGTATGGTCGAGTAGATTTAAGAAAACTCCCTCTTGTTACAATCGATGGTGAGGATGCAAGAGATTTTGATGATGCTGTTTACTGCAAGAAAGAAGGCAAAAACTACAGACTTTATGTCAGCATTGCAGATGTATCATACTATGTAAGACCAGCCTCTTTACTAGACAAGGAAGCTTCTAACAGATGTAACAGCTCATATTTTCCAAACTATGTAATTCCAATGCTCCCTGAAAAGCTGTCAAACGGCATATGTTCTCTTAATCCAAATGTAGACAGATGCTGTATGACATGTGAAATGGAAATTTCTCCAAATGGAAAAATAGAGAAATACAAATTCTATCCTGCAGTTATGAGATCACATGCAAGACTGACCTATACAGAGGCATGGCATATGATTGAAAAGGGAGAAGCCTTAAATAAGGATCATCAAGCTCAGGTACAGGACGTAAAGGAGCTGTACAACCTTTATAAGGCATTTATAAAGGACAGAACAAGACGTGGCGGTATCTCTGTTGAAAGTCAGGAAATGCACTTTATTTTTGATGAGAATCTTGAAATACAGGGAGTAGAGCCTGTTGTCAGAAATGATGCTCATAAGCTTATCGAAGAGTGTATGATTGCTGCAAACGTTGCAGCTGCAAGCTTTGTTGCAGAGCATGGTTATCAGACTTTATATCGTGATCATGCAAAGATGCCAGAAAAGAAGCTTGAAATGCTCAAAGGACAGCTTGCTAGATATGGTCTTACAATTCCAGGGGGAGAATCTCCAACTCCAAAGGATATTCAGAAACTTACCACTCTAATAGAAAACAGAGAGGATGGAAAGGTTATCAATGAGATGATTTTAAGAGCAATGGCAAAGGCTGAGTATTCTCCTGAAAATATTGGTCACTTTGGACTTGCTCTTGAAAAGTATGCTCACTTTACATCTCCAATCAGACGTTATGCTGATTTGCAGCTTCATCGTGTAATCAAATATATCCTTGCAAAAGAGTGCCATATGGATATTGGTAAAATGGGCCAGAGATCGTATACAAAGGCAGAACTTGTCGCTCTTGGTTCAAAATGTACACAAAGAGAAATAGCATCTGATACAGCTGAAAAGGAAGTTGATGCAGCATTAGCTTGTATTTATGCACTGAACTTTATTGGAGAAACCGTAAAGGGTACCATTACAGGCTGCTCACGTTTTGGCGTATTTGTTCACCTGGACGATTTATGCGTAGATGGTATGATTTATGTGGGAAATATGCCATACTATATGCAGTACAATGATAAAAATCAGACTCTTAGTTCCCAATTTAAAACCTATTGCGTGGGTGATGAGATATCGGTTGTTGTTGCAGGAGTTGATCTTGAGGAGCATAAGGTTGATCTGCTTCCTGAAGAGATAAATGCAAAACAGCATAAAGCACTGAAAAAAATGAAAGAAAAGATCTTTGATGAGCGCGCAAAGCTAGTATCAAAGAAGAAAGCTGCTGACAAAGAGGAAATTCTAAATCGTATCAAGGATATTTCAAATACAAGAGATGCTGTTGAAACTGATCTTGTAGAAAGAAAAATAAAAAAGAAATCTTAATTTTAGGTAAAAGCATTTATGTACGTAAAAGAGAAAAAAAGCAAATCAAGAGAGATCGTATACGGAATTAATACTGTAATGTCCGCAATCGAAGCTTCTCCTGAGAAAATTACAGCAGCTTGGATTGTTAAAGGAAGAGAAGACAAGCGAATCATTCAGATTGAAAAAATGCTTGAGTCTATCGGAATCAGAGTTCAGACTGCAATGCGTCATTTTCTTGATGAAAAGACTGATGGCGGTGTTCATCAGGGCATTGTTTTAGAGCTTGTAGCAACTCCACCAAAGGATGAACATTTCTTAGAAGAGCTTTTAGAGAATACCCAGGATGAGAACATGCTGTTCTTGATCCTTGATGGCGTTACTGATCCAAGAAATCTCGGTGCTGCAATGAGAAGTGCATGGGCTGCAGGTGTAAAGGCTGTTATTGTTCCAAAGGATAAATCAGCTTCAATGACACCTGTTGCAAGAAAGACTGCTGATGGTGCTGCAGAGCATGTTCCGTTTGTTGCAGTAACAAATCTTTCAAGAACACTTGAACTTCTAAAAGAATTCAATGTTGAAGTAATTGGTCTTGCAGGTGAAACAGACAAATCAATCTATGATTATGATCTTCAGAAACGTACAGCTATTGTAATGGGATCAGAAGAAGCTGGCATGAGACATCTTACAAGAGAGAAGTGTGATGCTCTTGTAAAGATACCTATGGCTGCAGGTGTTGAGTCATTAAACGTATCTGTAGCTGCAGGTATTGCACTTTATGAGTATGTAAGAATATTCTCATTTGAATAATTATGATTCACAGTCAAAAAAGAAGAGAGTGAACTAAAAAGTGTGGAAACACATTTTTTAGTACTCTTTGTAAGTTACTTCAAGTACTTAGCTATCCTATCACAGATCCCATCCAAACAGGATAGCTGATTTAAAACCTTAGAGTAATTTTGCATTATTCCATTTCTTTGCTGTTTTTTCGTTACTTTGAGGTAAAAAAAATCTTGTATACAGTACTTTCAGATATTACCTTTATTTGTTTGTATACCATTTCAACTCTTATTTGTCTGTTAATTCGTAAGAATTACTTTCTTCAATAAATTCTTTCCTTTTTCTGGCAGTTTCTTTGGTATCATGGTTGACTGTGGCATAGCAGTACACACAACCATGC
>NZ_JBGVMC010000014.1:0-2665 GCF_045124615.1 Succinivibrio sp. | reverse complement strand
TATTGCACATTACAACAAGAGTCTGTGTTGTCAGAATATCTCTTCTGACAAAAGCGGTAAAGGAGTGGTTTTTCTGATCATCATGAGTAATGTAATTAAGATAGTCAGGATGATTCTTAAAATAGGTAAATTCTGCTACTGTATTGTAGATAGTATGGCTGATGATTTCATCACCTGATGTTCTGGTGATGGATGGAATAGCAACAAGCCATTTTAAAACGGCAAGAGCCTCTTCTGTAAAGTCCTTTTCGCTAAGCACAGTAATTCCTTATTTTGTCAGTTTGTATGTTCTTCTGTCTGTTCTGCAAGTTCTTTTTTATACAGTTCTGTTTTCAGAATATATACAGTATTGTTGAATGAATCCTTTAAACGTCTTGCCATAGCAGGAGTGCCTGATGGAAGATCTACTTTTAGAGGATCAACCACACGTCCGTTTACATGAACCTCATAATGCAGATGAGGACCTGTTGAGATACCTGTGTTGCCAGATTTTGCAATCATCTGACCTATATGCACCTCGTCGCCTTTCTTGACGTCGAACTTTGATAAATGCATATAAACAGTGGAGTAACCGCCCTTGTGAGTGATCTTGACTGTATAGCCACCGCCTCGCATGTAGCTTGCATATGTTACAACACCATCAGCAGGAGCATAGATTGGTGTACCGATAGACAGTTTGAAATCAACACCGTAGTGTGGTCTTATAACCTTCTTTACAGGATGGAATCTATTAAGATTGAAAGGTGAGCTTACCTTAACCTGACCCATAATTGGGAAACGTCTGAATACACCTGATGTTGGATTGTATTCATTCTCTTCATAGAAGATGTGATTTTGTGGATGACGGTAAAGAGGAATAACGCCATACTGATTAGAATCAATAACGATAGCGGTCATTGTTGATTTGTTGCCGATGCCGTTGAAAAGAACTCTAAAAGAATCGCCAGCTTTTAATTTTCTTACATTAAGTTTTCCGTGATACTGATTTTTTATAGAACGGATTTCAGAGTTTGTAAGACCGATTCTTCTTGCAGCTCTGTCAAAGTTCTCATTCTTGTTAATTGTTGCAATTAGTAGACGTGGTCTATTTGTTGTTAACAGAAGCTTTTTCTGTTCAAGTTCACGCTTTTTAGCTAAAGCTAACTCTTTTTTCTCTAGAGCTTCTTTCTGTTTTTGGATCTGTAGTTCCTTTCTTGCCTTTTCCTTTTCAAGAAGTGCTAAACGCTGTTTTTCCTTTTCCTCTTTTTCAAGTTTTGCTGCCTGTTCTTCAAGTGCCTTTGCTTTTGCAAGGGCTACTGATGGCATATCTGATGCATCCTTGATGTCCTTTGCAAGTAGAGTATCTTGCTGCTGTGCTGAGAGTCTGTCAATCTTCACCATTGTGAACTGATCTTTGTTTGTCTCAGTGTCTCTTACAAAATGCAGCTGTTTTTGGTTTTCAATTGGAATGAAAATTTCAAGTAGAGTATTGTCCTTGTCTACAAGGAACTGAAGTTTGTCACCGATTGTTAATGAAAGATTCTCTTTTCTTCCTGCAAAGGTGATTTTTTTGTAATCTTCCTTTGACAGATTAAGATATGAGAAGATCTTATAAAGAGAGTCGCCTCTTCTGACTGTCTGTTCATACCAGTTGCCTCTTTTCATGTGAGTACTGATATTCTCAGGAGTTAAAACATTTTTTATAAATTCCTTTGACTGTTCCTTTGCCTCATTAGCAATAGTCTGTTCAGATTTTGCTGTAAATCTGTCTCTTAGAGGCTGAGCTACTTTTTCACCGTCTAAAGATGAATCTCTGATAATAACATTGTCATCACTCTTATCTGCGATAAGAACCTCAGTTGCAATTTCATCATCATAGTTTTCCTCTGATCCTGCTGCCTCAGAGATAACAATATTCTTTTCAGCAAGAGCTTCATCGTTTTTCAGATACTGTTGCTCAAGAACCTGATTCTTCTCTTTCTTTCCTGTTGAATAGGCGGTAAATGGGGAATAGTCTGTAGGAATAAGTTGACCAAAAGGCAGTGCAAGAAGAACGCAAATAATACCAACTGAGAATATGCCAAACAGGTGCTTACTTGGCAGAGCAATGGCACCAGTCTCCCTCTCAATTGCAATATAGTCTTCTTTGTTTGTATTAGTGGTCACTTTAATATTTATCATAATTCTATCATTCTATCATATACAACAAAATTTGTCCTTTTAACTCAAATGTCTAAATTCTGTAAGGTTGTAAATTGCTTTGTATGTCACAAAAATTTCTAATCAGATATTTTTTTATCGGTAAAGATAATCATTTAAAGTTTGAAACACTTAACAAATAGTTAAAAAACAGATAGTTAGAATCAAATCCTTTGCTCAAACTCACAGAATATGCACATTAAATGGATAAAATTAGATAAGACTTAGTAAAAAATTATGGTTATACGATAAGGAGCAGGTAGTGGATTCAGCTGTTATAACATTACTGGTACTAGCTACAGTAGCTTTTCTTTTTGTTACCGAATATATTCCTATTGCGGTATCAGCACTTATGGCTTCTGTCTCCTTAGGTCTTTTAGGAATTTTAACTCCACAAGAGTGCTTTTCTGGGTTTTCAAATTCAAATGTAATCTTATTTGGCGGTATGTTTGTAGTTGGTGCCGCTATGCTAGATTCTGGTCTTGCC
>NZ_JBGVMC010000013.1:0-2822 GCF_045124615.1 Succinivibrio sp. | reverse complement strand
CTCATTGAGGGTACCGATGATAGAGTAACATCAGTTGCTGATATTATTTTGTCTCAGTACAGACATTATTTTACCTGGGGTGGAAGAACACCTCCTCATGTATTGGCTCAATTACTTTTACTTTCTGGTAAACTTGCCGGTGCTTTAGCTACAGCACTGTGTTTTGTACTTTTGATTTATCTTGTCAATGTCCTTGCAAAGGGAAGTTTTGTTAATCCATTAAAAATTGAAAGTACAGCTCTTTTAATGTCATTCTCACTGCTATATCTTTGTCTTAGAAATTTCGGTGAGGTACTTTTTATGCTTGTTACCTCCTGCAATTATCTTTTTACAACGACATTTGTCCTTTTAATACTGGTGCCTTTTGTAAAGGCTTTAGAAAGTAACAATGATGACTGTACCAAATCAAAAGGCTTTGTTTTAAAAAATATCTTCATTGCTTTAATGTTTTTGTGTGGCCTTACTGCAGGCTGGTGCAATGAGAATACAGGTTTTGCACTTTGCTCAATGACATTTTTATATCTTGTATACATTTTAAGAAAAAAGAAGCTGTCAGCATTTATGGTTGCAGGTTTTACAGGAATGTGCACAGGCTTTTTGATACTAGTTCTATCACCTGGCAATGCAGCTAGAATGCAGATGATGGAAAGCACAGGAGGATTTGATTATTTTTCACATATCTTTACAGCTATAGGTGTGTTTAATCTATCCTTACTTGAGAATCTGCCACTGATTATTGCATTTTTATATCTTCTTTTTAAGGTATATAAAAAAGGACTTATAAAAAAATACAGACAGAGTATGCTCTGTACCTTATATCTGTTTGCAATAGGTTTTGCTTCACTGTCTGTTATGATCTTCTCTCCTAATTTTCCTGCACGATCAGCAACAGTATTTACAGTATTTACTCTTGTTGCAACTCTAAAACTATACTACATCCTGAAAAAAGAGCAGGTAACTGTTGTAAATAGATCATTTTTCTATTCATATTCAGTAGTATTTTCATTATATTTTCTTATCACAGCAACTAATTCTTTAGAGTGTCTGTCAAGGCTTAATGATGAGTTTTATCAGCGAGAAAACAGCATAAAAGAGCAGATTTTAGATGGAAAAACAGATCTTGTTGTAAAGCCTTTTTCTGTTGTATCATCTCGTTATATTTTTGTAGGTGATATTCATGCAGATAGTAATTATTTTGCAAACAAGATCTTAAGTCGATACTACAAAATTTCAAGTATTGTAAGAACCTGTGATGAGATAAAGACACTACCTCATTCTGATCTTCTAATTATTCAGAGCAAAACGGTGTTTAAATGCAAAGCAAACTAGATCCTTTAAAGGCATTGCTAAATTCAGTAAGTTCAAATACCAGTGTCAAAGAGGATGAGCTTTTACATAATCTAATTGTGCTTCGTAATACTAAGAAAGTTGATCAAAAGCTATCTTCATTCAATGGTGTTGAAGTAAAAGATCTGATGAACAAGAGTAGTTATGATCTTAAAAAAAATTATGTAAAGAATATTCTTGAGCCTGCTTTTTCTGATAAATTAAGATCAGTAAAGAAAAAAGAAAAGATAAAAAAGGTAAATCTTAATAAATAGCAATGATTAAGATATTTGCTCTTGAATTGGTTTTCTGTGAATAAAGGTCATGTCTACATGTCCTTTAATATCTTAAGATTTAGATAAGAGCAAAAAGTCTGCAATTTGTATTATCAAAATTAACAAACCTCCTTATTTTGCATCTTAAGACTCATGTTTTATGAACATATTCAGCGCAGTTAAGGAGGTTTTTAAGTCTAACTATTAATCGTTCTGATTTGCAATTTTAGCTGAATCAATCTTCATGGCATTCCAGACATTGTTGGTGATCCTTGATGTCTTAGCAGGAGTTGGCTGCATGAAGTACATTGTCTTTAGCTTTTCCTCTGACAGCATGATGCTTTCATTATTTTTCAGCTCATCAGAAACATTAGCCATTGCTTCATCAACAGGAAGAATATAGCCCATTTCATCAGATAGCTTCTTTGCATTTTCTGGAGTTAAAAGCCAGTTGAACCACTTCATTGCATTGTCATAGTTCTTAGCACCGCGTGGTACAGTCCAGCTGTCAAACCACATGATTGAGCCTTCCTTTGGAATTACGTACTCAATGTCATATTTGTTCTTACCATGAGCAGCTAAATGACGGCTTTGAATGAAGTCACCTGAATAACCAATAGCAGCACAGATTTCACCTGATGCAAGATCGGTTACATAGCGGTTAGACTGGAAGTAAGCTGTATTAGATGCAAGCTTTGTTAAGATATCTTTAGCTTCCTCAAAGTCCTTTGGATTAGTAGAGATAGGATCTTTCTTTAAATAGTGCTGAACAGCTGAGATAACCTCGATTGGGGAATCGATGATTGCAATACCACATTTTTTAAGTTTGTCTGAGTTTTCTTTCTTGAATAGGAAGTCCCAAGAATCAATCTTGTAGTCTTTGCCAAAAATCTCTTCAATTTTCTGTTTGTTATAACCAATACCGATTGAAATTTCGATATATGGATAAGCATAGTCATTGTTAGGATCTAAAGTTGCAAGTTTTTCAAGTCTTGCTCTGTTCTGTTTAACCCAGTTTGGGATCTTTGAGTGATCAATCTTTTGAAGTGCACCTGATTTAGCCATTCTTGGTACATAATAGCTAACAACAATAGCAGCATCAAAACCGGTGTTGCCAGCAAGAAGTCTAGCTTCCTGAAGTTCGTTTGAATCATACTCAACGTATGTTGTTTTTAATCCTGTGTCCTTTTCAAAATCTGATACTGTATGCTCACCGATATT
>NZ_JBGVMC010000012.1:0-4721 GCF_045124615.1 Succinivibrio sp. | reverse complement strand
ATTAGGGTGAGTCTTAAACTCTTCAACACTGGAATAAATTCCTCGTATAAGTTCACCATTAGGTTTGTATTGGCATATAGGGAAACTTTCTTTTTCTTCAAGTGAAAGTTTGGTAAGCTTATCCTCAAACACCTGGCATGCTATGCGAGCCATAGTCTGATTAGAAATTCTCTTCTCACCTTTATCGTACCTTCGTTTTATTACATTTCCATCGGCTTTCTTGAAAAGTACTTCGAGAATTCTGTAGTTATCTCCTAGAGTAAGATCATCTTGATTAAAGCGTTCATCTGTTGATTCGATGCTGTCAGCTTTGATTGATAATAAAAACTTTTCCTGAGCTTTTGTTTCTACGGCAAAACCTTGCTTTTCTAGATAATTCTTAGCATCTATAGAATTAAATGCATTGGTTGAAATATCTTGCCCTGTAGCCAGATAATTTGCTACAGCAATTACATATACAGGAGGATATTTCTTGTCGTTGTATACAAGTTCATATCTGATGCTCTGGTTGCGGAAAGGGACGCCATTATCGTCAATGTATTTTAATGCGTCAAGAATATTTTGATATGATAATGTTGGAATTGCCATTTTTTTACCTGTTCACCTTTTCTTATGTAATTTTTAATTAAATTAGATTAAGAACTTTCCTAAATATGATTCTTAATTCATCTTAATATGCTTTCCGAACTTCTCCTCAGAGATCTCTTATACGAGGTAACAGTTGCCTATTAGGTCCCTATCTTTTTAGCAGATAAGAATATTGCCCCTGCATTGATCATTAAAATTATTGGAATAAAGCCATCTCATCATTGCTACACAGCAATTTAAAATGCTTTATCAAGATAATATTTATACTAATTATGATCAGGATACTCCTCTAAGATCCTCTTTAATTCATTTAGTATTCTCTTATCAGAAACACTAACCTTAACACCAAGCTGCTGAGCAAAATAGGAGACTCTAAGCTCTTCAATCAGGTATTTAACATTCTCAAGATCGGATGGTATATAAGAGTACTTATAGCGATTCAAAGTTGTCTTATACTGCTCTTGCAGATCTTCAATCTTTCTTGTGTACATAAGGTCTCGATTTACATCCTTATTTACCTTTGAAAGTCTGTAAATCATAGCATCAAGATATCTTGGATACTCTAAAAGAGCCTTTAATGGAGTCTGACTAATAAAGCCTTTGAACACAAGAGAATCAAGCTGAGTACCAACATCCTTGTATGAATAGGCAACATCTAATGAGAGTCTGCCTTTTAACAGTTTTTTTAGCTCATGTGCTTTCATGAGGATCTTATCAACCTTTGTTGCAAGTTCTAAAGCAGTATCATTAAGATCGCCTCTAACCTTTTCTAAAAGCACATTAAATGAAGCCTCATCATAAACAGGTGCGTTGTTCTCCTGCATTATTTTATCAATTGCACCTAACACAAGATCGGAGACAAGCTCCTTGATTGAGCCAAGTGGCTGATAGTACATTGCAAGTTTTGACTTGTTAGGCAGATGCTGCTCTAAATATGATGTAGGATCTTTTATACTCAAAGACAGAAGCTTTCTCTCACCAAGCCACATCATTTTCTCCTGGCGATGAGTGCTGTCACAAAGTTCAAGTGCAACGCCATTGCCCTTATCACAAAGAGCTGGATATGCTGTTATTTCAATTGAGCCTTGCATTGAATTCTGCTGTTTTTTGATATCTCCAAATGACCATACATTGGTAGGTGCACTGTCTTTGTGAACCTTGATTGACTTTTTTAGAGCAGATGAAATCTTTGAGTTAAGCTCTGATAAAAGCACATCAAGATTTCTGCCTGTCTTGATGATTTTTGAGTTTTCATCCTCAATTGCAAAGTTCATGAATAGGTGTTTATCAATTAGTGTCTTATCAAAATCATCGCATGTGACAACCTGCCCACCCATTCTTGTAAGCTCCTTTGCAGCCTTCACATAAAGATCGTCAGTAAAAGGCTCCTGTATTGTCTCTAAAAGTGCCTTTGCATAGTTTGGTGCAGGAATAAGATTCTTTCTAAGCTTTTTTGGCAGAGATTTAATAAGCTCTGTTAAAAACTCAAGTCTTAATCCAGGGATCTGATAGACAAACTGTTTTGAGTTAATCTTGTTTAAGATTGCAAGAGGAATATGAACAGTTACACCATCATTCTTATCAGATGGAGAGAAGACATAAGAAAGCTTTAGCTTGAAATTGTCAGTCTGCCAGAACTCTGGGAACATATCTTCTTTGATGGTATCAAAGTTGTCTTTGACAACCATATCCAAAGAAAAATCAAGATAGTTTGGCTCATGTTTTTGCTTTTCTCTAAACCACTTTTCAAAGTGACGAACTGTTAGGATATCATCAGGAAGCTTTTTGTCATAGAACTCTTCAAGAACAGAGCTTTCAACAAGCAGATCACGACGTCTTAACTTATCCTCTACATGTAAAACCTCATCTATTAGATCAAGATTTCTCTTAAAGAACGGGAATCTCAGATCCATTTCGCCGTTGACTAAACCGTCTCTTATAAGAAGAGAGCGACAAAGCTTTGGATCGATACTGCTGTACAAAGCATTGCGGTTGTTCACTATCATAAGGCCGTACATGGAAATATTCATGCTGGCAACAACAGCGCCCTGTTTTCTTGACCAGTGAGGCTCGTTGTAATTCTTTTTGATTAAATGAGCACCTAAAGTTTCAAGCCATAAAGGATCGATAACTGCGCAGTTTTTAGCAAAGAGTCTTGTAGTTTCATTAAGCTCGCTTGCGCAGATCCACTTTGGCTTTTTCTTACAAAGCGCTGATGATGGATGAATATAGAACTTGATACCACGTGCACCTAGGTACTGACCTTTATCATTGTCATTAAAGTTGCCAATCTGAGATAGAAGACCTGAGACAATTGCCTTGTGTACAGAGTCATAATCAGCAGCATTTTCATTCAGCCTGTAATCAAGAGACTGACAGCTTGCTCTTAACTGACGTAGTAGATCGAACCACTCTCTTATTCTTAAATATGATAAGAACTCGCTTTTTAGCATGCGCTTGAAAGCTGACGATGTAAGTTCTTTTTGTTTTTCATTTATATATTCATAAAGCTTTATGTAGGATAGAAAATCTGATTTCTCATCCTTAAAGCGATTATGCATATTAGCTGACTGCTCTTGCCTATCTAAAGGACGCTCTCTTGGATCCATAACAGCTAAAGCTGCAACAATAATCAATACCTCACTTAAAGAACGCTGTCTGTCAGCTTCAACAAGCATTCTTGCAAGTCTTGGATCGGTTGGGATCTTAGATAACTGAACACCTATGTTTGTAAGAGTCAGTTCATCAGTTGAGAGACCTCTAGAATCCTTAATGGCACCAAGCTCCTCTAAAAGTCTGATACCATCAGTAACCTGTCTTGGTTCTGGCTTATCAATGAATGGAAATGAATTGATATTACCAAGTTTTAAAGAAATCATCTGCAAAATAACAGATGCAAGATTGGTTCTTAGAATTTCAGGGCAGGTAAACTCCTCTCTGAAATCAAAATCCTCTTTTGAGTAAAGTCTTACACAGACACCTGAGCTTACACGTCCGCATCGACCTTTTCTCTGATCGGCACTTGCCTTTGAAATCTTTTCAACAGGAAGTCTTTGAACCTTTGTTCTTGGAGAATATCTTGAGATCCTTGCAGTACCAGGATCGATTACATACTTTATATTAGGAACAGTTAAAGATGTTTCTGCAACGTTAGTACAGAGGACAACTCTGACGGTTGAGTGCTTTTCAAAGATCCTGTTCTGCTCTGATGTAGCAAGTCTTGCATACAGAGGCAGGATTTCAACATTCGGAAGATTAGCTTTTTTCAAAAAGCGGTTAACATCCATAATTTCTCTTTCACCAGGTAAAAACACAAGACAGTCTTCTCTGCCATGGTTTTTATAAAGGTAATTAAGAGCCTTTAGAATACCTGATCTTAAATCGAGTGTCTCCTGTTCATCCTCATCATCTTCTATTTCCTTCTCTAAAGGCATATAGACAACTTCAACAGGATAAGTTCTTCCTGACACCTCGATTATTGGAGCATTATTAAAATGCTCTGAGAATCGTTTTGTATTAATGGTAGCAGATGTAATGATTACCTTTAAATCAGGACGTTTTGACAGAAGATTCTTTAAATAACCGATTAGAAAATCGATGTTCAAGGAACGCTCATGAGCCTCATCGATAATGATGCACTCATAGTTTAATAAAAGACGGTCATTTGCAGTTTCTGCAAGCAAAATACCGTCAGTCATGAGTTTGATATAGCTTTTTTCAGATGTATTATCAGTAAAGCGAACCTTGTAGCCAACTAAGTTTCCTAAAGGATCGTTTAGCTCCTGAGCAATTCTTGTGGCAACTGCTCTTGCGGCAATTCTTCTTGGCTGAGTATGACCGATAAAACCTTTTTTTCCAAGTCCTGCCTCAAGGCACATCTTTGGGATCTGTGTAGTTTTACCAGAGCCAGTTTCACCTGCAATGATAACAACTTGATTATCCTTTATGGACTTAATGATTTCATCTTTTCTTGAGCTTACAGGAAGATCATCGTTATAGGTAACAGTTGGAAGCCTGTCTTCACGATCCTTATAAAAAGACTTGTACTCTTCAAGTTTTGAACTGATAAGCAGCTGTTTTTCTATAAGCTGATTTTCATCAGTACAAGAAGAGAGCTTTTTAAGCTCTCTTGA
>NZ_JBGVMC010000011.1:0-11420 GCF_045124615.1 Succinivibrio sp. | reverse complement strand
CAACCTCAACAGATCCTGTTAAAAGAACGGATTTGAAGTTTACGCCTTCCTGCTTTAAAACTCTCTTTAGAAGGTGTGGATATGTAGTAGCAATCTTAGCACCTTCAAGATCCTTTAAACCTTTCCACTCATGCTCTGTAGGAACAGCAACAGAAAGTCTGCAGTCACCAAAGTTAAGCTTTAATACCTCATTAAAGCCTGTAGGCATACCGTCAAGCTCACGTTGCATGGTGGTTTCTTCTAAAACGTTCTGACCAACAATACCCCAGTCAACGACATGATCCATAACAAGACCTGGAATATCATCGTCACGTACTCGCAGAATGTCGATAGGCAGATTCTCAGCATGTGCAAGTAGATGATCACGGTTTGCAGAAATTTTGATACCACTGCTCTTGAATAATTTTAAGGTTTCATCTGTTAAGCGACCGGATTTCTGAATTGCAATACGCAGGCGCTTCTTTTCGCTGCCTTGATTTTCGCAACATGCTTTGCAAGTACTCATAATTATCTCTTTAAATTAAAATAAAATTACTTTTGTCTGATTAATAAATAAGTTGTCTTATAGCCAATAAAAAACTGCATAAAAACAACTATGTATAGTATATCACATTTTTTACTGTGAAAACGATAGTATGCAAGCAAAGCAATTGTTTTTGTCGCTGTACAAAAAACACCAATATATTTTTCACTGTGAATATTCTCTTGTATAGAGTAGAATTCAGTCATCATAAATTAACACATAGTATTTATCATGAAATTATCATTGTCAGAGTCTTTTAATAATCTTGTAAAACAGTTTATTAAATTTGGTATTGTAGGTCTTTCAAATACAGCTATTGCTTATCTTATCATTGTAGTGACACTTCTTTGTCTCTCTCCATTTAAGCTTAGCTATGATTTTTATGTGGCAAATGTTGTGTCTTTTGTTCTGTCAGTTGCATGGTCATACTACTGGAACAGAAGATATGTATTTAATATTTCAAAGAAGTTTTCTTTTAAAAGTGAATTTTATATGCTCCTAAAAACATATGCCTCATATTTTTTTACAGGTATTGTTCTTACTAACATAGGTTCATATGTTTTTATCGTTCTGTTTGATATAGATAAGTATATAGCTCCTTTTTTCAATCTATTGTTTACTGTTCCTTTAAACTTTCTTCTTATAAAATTCTTTGCCCTAAAATAAGAAAAGCCTTCAACAAAATGTTGAAGGCTCTTGGTACTTTGTTTAACGAAATCTGTTATTCAAATTCCTTATTGTTAGCATTCTTTTTTATAACTATTGCACTGACATCCTTATTCAAAGACTCAAATTCAGCACCTGCATGCTTTTTGAGTTCTCTATAGAATGAAATTAACTGATCTGACGCCTCATCATCAGCTTTTTGTGTGAAGATTTCCATGATTTTCTCAAGAGTAAATTCGTTACCCTGTTCATCTTTAATGTCTGTAATATCTGTATTTACAAATACCAAAGTATCAAGATATGTGAATTTACCTTTTGAATCAATATATGTCTCATCCTTATTAGTGCAAAGCTCAGCATGAATTGCTTTTGCCTCAAGCTTCTGCTCTTTGTGCAGATGAATAAGAGTTGGTAGGTTAAGACCTGCCATTGAGTAGATGAAGTTACCTGTGAACTCACTTAAAATCATTACAAAGCAAGTGATGTTAAGATCACCAAGATCTCTTTGCATCAGAATATGGTTTACATCTGTAAGAGCCTGAGCTGGAAGAAGATTCTTATGTGTCAGTGCATCTTTTACGAAGCTTGTAATAATATTGATAGCACTGATAGACTTTAAAGAACTTTGTGATGTTTTTCCAAAAATAATACCGATATTATCCTTATCAACTCTGAAAATATCGTAAAAGGCTTTTGGATCTGTCTTTGCAGGAACAAGAAATGAAGCAATATCAAGGAATTTTGAATTTGGCATATCAGCACCAGCACTGGCCATATCCTTGTGGAATGAGCTAATCATTGAAAGTTCCTTGTTCTCTACAGCTTCTTTTACAGAGTTATGGCAAAATGTATTAAGCTCATCAATCTTCTTTTCAATGCAGCTGTTTACTTCTTTAGCATAGTCAGCTACAGCAGAATATACATTATCAAGTTTTTCAAGGGTGAATTTGTTATTATCAACCATTGAAACTGTCTGTTCAGTTTTTTCTTTTGGTTCAAGAATAACTGTTTTTAAAACATTGATATTGTTTTCAATACTCTTTAAATCTTTATGTACAAAAGAGAGCAGTTTTAGAATTACGAAAATCAAAAGTCCAAGAACAGATAAAGATAAAGCTGCAATTAACAGAATTGAGATAACTTCCTTTCTAATGATAGGGCCTTTGTTTTTTGCAACTACAACAAATACATCATATTCTTGAAGATAGCTTATTGTTACAATCTTAGCTTTGTTATCCTTGGTCTTCTCAAGATCAATCTGCTTTATAAGATTGTTTTTCAAAGCCTCATTAAAGTCATCCTTTAAGATGCTGTCTGTATAGCTTACAGCTACACTCCTGTCGAGATTTGAATTTAAAATTTTTCCTTTTGATGACAGTATTACAACAGCTGTTGGATTCTTAGCCTGTAAATATCCATCTTTATAAAGAAGAGCCTTGATATCAAGATTCTTGATTTTGTCAGAAGAGCTCTTTTCTACATAAAGATCTGATGAATTGATTTTTTGAAGATATAAAAAGTTCTTGTCAGCAATATTTAAAATTCTATATCCTAAAAAAGCCTGTTCCTTATCAACAGTACACCAAAGATTATCAAAAGAAACCTTTTTTGCTAAAAGATCAATTTTTACCTTTGATTGTTTATTCTCAGGAATTTTAAACATTGCAAGGCAGTTTTCACCTTTTGGGATCTCATTTGCTTCAAAAAGCTGATTTGATGCATTGGAAATTGCAAAATACTGGAATGTTGAAAAATCAAGAAGATCCTGTTTTTTATAAAACTGATGGAATTTTTCTACAGCTTCAAGCTGAGTGAATGCAATCTGAGCAACAATTTTTTCAATCTGGGAATTTGGCTCTTTAAGTCTCAGATCAAGAGCATTTGAAATAAGCATGCTGTATTTTTTCTGAGATTCAAATTCATTTTTGATTGCACTTTTGTAAAGACAAGTAAAATTATAGGCACAGCACACTACAGCTGAAATGACGACACTTAAACATATTGCGGATAATAATTTTACTTTCAATTTCATGGTACTGTACTTTGCTTATTCTTTATGCCACATAACTAGTTATTTTTTTATTGTCAGCATAATTTTATATGCTGTTTTATAAGGAAATTATACAGCAAGTATGTTATTTAAAAAGAAAAATTATTAATAAAAACTGATTAATGAACAAATTTGCGAGTTTATGCACAATGTTTTGAACAAATGTCTTATGGTTGAAAGGAAAAATTGATTTTTATTAGATGTTGTTTGAGCAAAAAAGATAGGCTCACATAATAGTGAGCCTTCATATGATTACTGATTATTTTTTGAATTTTTCAAGATACCATTTGATTGTCTTAACGATACCAGTATCAAAGTTTTCATCAGCAACCCAGCCAAGCTCAGTTGTAAGCTTGGTGGCATCAATTGCATATCTTAAATCATGACCGGCTCTGTCCTTTACAAAAGTGATAAGCTCTTTGTATGACTTGCCGTCCTCTCTTGGAACCTCATTGTCAAGCATCTGACAGATGGTGTTCACGATGGTAATGTTATTTCTTTCGTTGTGACCGCCAATATTGTAGGTCTCACCTGATTTACCCTTATGGAAAATCAGATCAACAGCCTTACAGTGATCAAGAACATATAACCAGTCACGAACATTCAGACCCTGACCGTATACAGGAAGAGGCTTAAGGTTCAGAGCATTCTCAATGATATGAGGGATCAGTTTTTCATGATTCTGCTTTGGACCATAGTTGTTAGAGCAGTTTGATGTTGTAACATTAAGACCATATGTGTGGTGGTAAGCTCTTACAATCATATCTGAGCTTGCCTTTGATGATGAGTATGGGCTGTTTGGTGCATATGGAGTGGTTTCTGTAAAGTAACCAGTTTCGCCTAAGGTACCATATACCTCATCAGTTGAAATATGGTGGAAACGAGCATCCTCATATCCTGCCTTTACTTTGAATGGCTCATCCATCCAGTGTCTTCTTGCAGCATCAAGTAGGGTAAAAGTGCCCATTACGTTTGTCTGCATGAAGATTTTAGGTCCCTTAATTGAATTATCAACATGTGATTCAGCAGCAAAGTGAATTACACCTCTGATATCATACTTTGTAAAAAGCTCTTCAATTAAATCCTCATCACAGATATCGCCTTTTACAAATGTGTAGTTTGAGTCATACTCACACTCTGTAAGATTTGATAAGTCACCTGCATAAGTTAACTTATCGATATTGATAATGTGGTAATCAGAGTATTTTTTGCAAAAGTATGGAACAAAGTTTGAACCGATAAAACCTGCACCACCTGTTACTAAAATTGATTTTGTCATTGGTTTTTCCTAAAAAAATTTTTAATTCTATTCTTCAACAAAAAAATCAGGCACATCTGACAGAGAATGCTCAATGCGATCCTTTTCTGACGTTAGGATTTTGTCTTGTGGTACCTGCCAGTCGATATTGAATTCAGGAGCATCATATCTCATACCCCATTCAGATTCCTTGTTGTAGAAATTGTCTACCTTGTATGCAAATACAGCAGTTTGAGATAGAACTGAGAATCCGTGCAAGAATCCGTGAGGAATGTACAGCTGTTTGAAATTATCATCAGAAAGTTCAACACATATGTGCTTACCAAATGTTGGTGAGTCACGTCTGATATCTACAGCTACGTCAAGAACTCTACCTTGCAGCACACGCACAAGTTTAGCCTGACAGTGTTCACCTGTCTGACAGTGTAGTCCTCTTATGACACCATAACTTGAGCAAGACTGATTATCTTGAACAAATTTTGTTTTTATGCCTGCTTTTTCAAATTCTGATTCTTTATAGCTTTCAAAAAAGTAGCCTCTAGGATCGGTAAAAACCTTAGGCTCAATGATATAAACACCCTGTAAAGGAGTTTTAATAAAGTTCATGTTTTTCCTCTAAAACCTTTATTAAATAGTTTTTATAATCGCAGTTTTTCAGATCATCAATTAAAGAACACATCATTTTATCATCAATAAAGCCTCGCTTGTAAGCAATTTCTTCTATACATGCAAGCTTAAGGCCCTGACGCTTTTCAATAATCTGAACAAATGAACCTGAATCCATAAGGCTGTCAGGGGTTCCTGCATCAAGCCAAGCATTACCTCGTTTCATAGGAACTACAGACATTCTGTTTTCTTTTAGATAAAGGTTGTTCAAATCTGTAATCTCATATTCACCACGGGCAGATGGTTTTAAAGTTTTTGCTTTTTGCACTACATCTTTTGGATAGAAATAAAGACCGACAGAAGCATAATTTGATTTTGGATTTTCAGGCTTTTCTTCGATAGAGATAACGTTATGATCCTTGTCAAATTCAACTACGCCAAAGCGTTTTGGATCATTTACATGGTAGGCAAAAATTGTAGCTCTCTTGCCCTTGTTGTTTTCAACTTCCTGCGCAAATTCACCAAACTGTGTACCCATGTAGAAGATGTTGTCACCAAGAATCAGGCAAACATCATCATCGCCTATGAATTCATCGCCAAGTAAAAAAGCCTGAGCAATACCGTTTGGCTCTTCTTGAACTACATAACTTAGTTTAAGACCGAGTTTTTCTCCTGTTCCTAAAAGTTTTTCAATATTAGGAAGATCTCTTGGAGTTGATATGATAAGAATATCCCTGATACCAAAAAGCATTAGCGTTGATAGAGGATAATAAATCATTGGTTTATCATAAACAGGTAATAACTGTTTTGATATTGTTTTTGTCAGAGGGTAAAGACGTGTGCCACTGCCACCTGCAAGAAGAATTCCTTTCATAATTTTTCTCTTTGTCGATAAAAAGGCCTGATACTTTTTCTATTATACGAAAACAAGATGATTATTTCATTGTTATATCTCTATATTTCGTTTGAAAATATTTTTGTTTTTGAATTTTTGATATGTGGAGGATTTTTGAAGTCGCGATTTTGAATATCTAAATTTTATAAAATGAAGTAAAATAATACAGGTTGTTTTGTTTTTTGTTACAGTAGATAAAAAAGTGTCAGACAGTATAAATTCAGAAAATTCACCAAAGAGTACACCATCATACAGTGTTTCACAATCAGAGCAGGATTATTCAATCAAATCAAGATTCAGAGGTTTTCTTCCTGTTGTTGTGGATGTTGAAACTGCAGGTTTTGATCCTAAAAAGGATGCATTACTTGAAGTTGCAATGATGACTGTGAAAATTGATGAAAATGGAAAATTTGTTCCAGATGAGCTTTTTAAGGCAAACATAAGACCTTTTGAAGGTTCAAATATAAATGAATCTAATATAAAGTTTTTAGGAATTGATCCTTTTGATGAAAGCCGTGATCTTAAAACTGAGGAAGAAGCTTTAATTCCTATGTTCAAGGCAATTTCAAAGAAAGTAAAAGCTGCTAAATGCAAAAGAGCAATTCTTGTAGGTCATAATGGTAATTTTGATCTGTCATTTATTTATGCTGCAGCAGATCGTTTAAACTATAAGCGCTGTCCTTTTCATCCTTTTTCTGTCTTTGACACAGCTTCACTTTCATTGCTTGTTTTAGGACAGAGTGTTCTTGTCAAATCCTGTATTGCATCAGGAATTGACTTTGATTTAAAAGAAGCTCACGGAGCTGCTTATGACACACAAAAAGAATGTGAGCTTTTTTGTAGTATTTTAAATAAGGTAACGACCTTCATGGGATATCCTGTCAATATGAATATTGACGTTGATTATGGACATGAGGATAAGGATTCTTAGTTAGATCCTTTCAATAAGGAGTTTGTATGAAAAAAATTATTAATAATAAACTTTTAAAAGCACTTTGCCCTGTATTTGCACTGATGATATCTCAAAACGCAGCATTTGCTACATCATGTGAAGAGGAAGGTACTATCTCTGTTACAGGAAGTGCAAGTGTATCTGCAACTCCTGATGTTGCTTCTTTGAGCTTTGTAGCGTCATCATCTGGAAAAGATGCAAAGGCAGTAAGAGCAAATGTAGAGCAAAAAGCTTTTATTCTTATTGAGAGTGCTTTAAAGATTGGTCTTACAAAAGAGCAGATTATTTCTCAGAGTTTGTCCTTGTATCCTGTTTATAACTATGATGACGGTAAAAGAGTTTTTGACGGTTACAATGCTAATCGAGAGATTACTTTCAAGATTTCTGATTTTACATTGATTGAAAAACTGACCGATCTTGCTTTAAAGGCCGGAATTGAACAGATTGGCGGATTTACATATGAACTAAAAGACCGCTTGGCAATTAAAAAAATTGCTGATGCAAAGGCAATTACCGATGCTAAGGAAAAGGCATTAAGACTTGCTCATGGCTTTAATGTTAAGGTCAAAGGTGTCTGCAGAATTAGTTTTTCAGATTCACAGCTTGAACATGCTCCAAGATTCATGGCTGTAAATTCTGCAAAGCAGAGCATGGTTGCTGAATATACACCGGCTCCTGTAAAGGTATCATCAGAGGTTAATGTAGTCTATACAATTGACTGATAAGATCTTATATAGGCTTTAAATAAAACATGTCTGACTTTCCTGAAAACAGCTGCAATCTTACAGTTTTTCATGATGTTGAAGAATATCTAGGTCAAAATGGAAAGATTGCCAGAACTGACAACAATTTCGTTTTCAGAGAAGGTCAGCTTAAGATGGCATTGGAGTATCAGAAGACTTTAAAGGAAAACTCATCTTTAGTCTGCGAAGCTGGTACTGGCACAGGTAAAACCTTTGCCTATCTTTTGCCAGCTCTTTTATCATCAAAAACAATTCTTATTTCTACAGCATCAAAGGCACTTCAAGATCAGCTAATTCAAAAAGATCTGCCATCTATCTGTAATATTCTTAATATCCCTCACAATTACATGTCATTAAAGGGATTTTCAAATTATCTTTGCAAAGACAAATATTATGAACTGTCAAATAAATTTGCATCAAGTAATGGATTAAAACTTGATGACTATATTGATGAGAGTGCAAAGAAAATTAAGAATACAAAGCAAAATGAGAGAAAAAAATCTGATATAGAACTTCTTGATGATGACTCTGATTTTAAAAAAGGTGTAATCACACCTGAAATTATGGCAAAACTAGAGTTATTAGTTGAAAAAACTGATCTTGCAATTCAAAAAGATAATGAAATTGATTTTTGCGAGGTAAACTCAAAGTTTGATTCTGCTGTAGTATCTAAAGTAACAATACATCGTGAGTACTGCAAGAAAAGGAAATGCAAATACTACGATGAGTGTTTTTGCTATCTGGCAAGAAAAAAGGCAACATCATCAAAGGTTGTAGTTATCAACCATTCGCTGTTTTTCTCAACAATGGATATTGAAGATCCCTTTAATATTCTTTGTCCATCTGTCATGTTGCCAAAATACAGAGCTGTTGTTTTTGATGAGGCTCATGATCTTCCTTCTATTGGACGAGAGCATCTGTCATTTAGTGTTTCATCATATCTTAAAAAATGTTTTCAAGAGGATGTTTCCTTCATTGTAAAAACTCTTGCTGATGTACCAGTAAAAGACATAATTGAGGCATACAATCAGATAATTAAAAGTCTTGATTCAATGCACTCATATCTTCTTACAAGACTGCCTTATGCTGATGGCTCTAAGGCTCATATCAACTTTTACAAATATGAAGATTATTTTGAAAGCGACAATCCCTTTGAAGAGTACAAGGTAGGATGTGAACAGTTCAGACAGAGAATGATTGATTTGTATTCATCATTTCTGTCAGCAAAAAAATTGTTTATAGCTGAAAAAGCACTTAATGAAGACTTTTTTGAATCTAGAATCAATATGTTTTCAGAAGCTATTTCTACCATTGTCAATCTGATGACTCTTGATAAGAAAGATAATGAAAATGCAGAAAAGTATGTAGGCACTGTTGAGGTATCTAAAAAATCATTCAAACTACAGCTCACACCACTTGAGATTAACGAAAAGTTTGGTTCTTATATTAAAAGATGTGAAAGCAACAATGTAAGTACATTATTTACAAGTGCAACAATCTGCATTGATCATAAGTTTACTAAGTTTGTACGTGATATAGGTGCAAATAGCAGCGTTAACTGTATTGAGGTTGAATCAAATTTTGATTACGAAAAGCAGACTGCTTTCTTTTGTTCAAGAGATTTTCCAAAAGCAGAAGATTCTTTAAGAATAAGCAAGATTATTTGCATGCTAGAAGATCTGATAAACAATGTAAATGGTGGTGTTTTCTTGCTAACCACATCTGTTAGTGCATTAAAAACTGCTTATGAATTATGCATTGAAAAATTCTCAAAAATGCGAGCTGTTTTGTGTCAGTACAGAGGATTGTCTAATTCAAACATGCTTTTGGAATTTAAAAAAAATGGTAATGCCATTTTAATTGGAACTGCTTCTTTTTGGGCAGGCGTTGATGTTCCTGGAAAAGCACTATCCCTTGTTATTATTGATAAGCTTCCATTTACATCACCATCTGATCCTTTATTTAAAGCAAGATGTCAGAGTTATGATTTAAAATTTGGTAAAAACAAAAGCTTTGCTCATTTATGTGTACCTGAGGCAGTGATTGATTTAAGACAGGGCGCTGGCAGACTTATAAGACACGAATCTGATGTCGGAGGCTTAGTAATAGCCGATCCTAGAATTTTAAGTCACTCATATGGAAAAATCTTTTTACACTCTCTTCCTAAAATGACTGTATGCAATACTGCTTCTGATGTATTACAATTCTTAAATCAAAGTACAAACAGTTGAGATATGAATTTATATGAAACTTTTAGCATTAGATACAGCAACTGAGAATATTTCTGTTGCAATTTACAAAGATGGTGAGAAATTTTTCAAGAGCAATCTTGCACCACAAAAACATGCAGAGCTTATTCTTCCAATGATTGATGATTTGTTAAAAGAAGCTTTAGTTGATAAAAATGAGCTTGACGGAATAGTACTTTGTGTAGGTCCAGGATCATTTACTGGTGTTAGAGTTGCAACATCAACAGCTCAGGGCCTGGCTCTTGCCTTGGATCTTAAAATTGCACCTGTAACCTCACTTGAGGCACTAGCACTTGAAGCTCTGTCAAAGAAAACTGATGCTCCATATGTCGTAAGTTCTATTGATGCAAGAATGAATGAACTTTATCTTGCTGTTTATAAAAACGAAAACGGCAATATCAGGATAATAGACTCTGAAGTTGTTCTTCCATATTCAGAGTGTGCACAAAAGCTAAAGGATTTGGGGATCTTACTTGATTCATGTGCTGTTGCCGGTACTGGTATTGAATATCTTAAAAAAGAAGGTCTTTTTAATGGGGTAGAGCCTTCTGTTTTATATCCTAATGCCAGATTTATTCTAAAGGAAGGCAAACGAAAGTTTGAATCTGGCGACGCTTTAGATCCTTCAGAAGCACTGCCTTTATATGTGCGAAACGAAGTTACATGGAAAAAAGTATCAGATCAGTAACTAAGCTTTTTCTAAGTTTGTGATTTGCATAAATTGAATAATCTTTAAAATTACCTATACTATATAGGTCAGTATTGGTAGGTAATTTATGGCTATAAACTCAATCGGATCTGGTTACCAGATTATTCAGAATCCTGTAAATCTGCAGCGACTTGAGCAGCAGAATCAGTTGCCTGCACCTAAGCAAAATGTTACAGAAAACAAAGTAGCAGATGTTTCATCTTCTTATAAAGAGAAGAGTTCCAATGCCAGCAGTTCTGATTATGAGAGCATGAAAGGACAGTACGGCAGTCTTATGGATTCAAAGAATTCAAAAATTGCTGCATACAAAAGTGTTTTAAATCAGGATGCAAGAGAAAATATCAGCTCTAAACTTGGAATCAGCGTTTACGCCTGATAATCTTTTTTCACTTCTTTTTTGTAAAAAAAACTCCTAGATGGTGCTCAATTGAGTATTCATACAAAACTCATTCCTCAAGGCACGATTGTATTGCTGATGTTTGTTTTTTTACTTGCATAGCAGCTTAAAATGTAATGTATTTTTGACCCAAAAAACAAAAAATCTATACAAGTCGGCACAGGGACAAATTATTCTTTTTACAAAAAGATAGGTATGACTGATCAAGAATTAGAGCAAGCATTTGACGGTTCTTACCATCTTAAAGGTTACACTCCTGCCAAAACTAGTGAAGTCGCTGAAGCTGAAGAAACACAAAAATAGCTTTTAACTATGCAGTCTAGAATTTTAAAAATCAAGGACGAGTTACTGACAGCTGTATTTCTTGACGAC
>NZ_JBGVMC010000010.1:0-3255 GCF_045124615.1 Succinivibrio sp. | reverse complement strand
TCATGACAAACAATGGTCAAACTCCTGATGTATTCATTTTGATATCTGACAGACTGATTGATGCATATTCAAATAAGGTTGTCAGAGAAATTGATTACTCTCAAGAAGACAGAGATCTGTATGAAACATCTGCACTTAATGCTTTGAGTGTTGCAAATAAAGTATATGCAGCACCGCGCTCTATTGAATCACTTGTAATTTATTACAATAAGGATCTCCTTGAATATCCTTATGAAACTCTTGAAGAATATGCTGAATACTCTGAGAAAATTAAATCAAAAGAAAAATATGGTCTTCTTGGAAATTTCCAAAAGTTCTATTATGCAAACAGCTTTATCAATGCATATGGCGGTTACACATTTGGAAAATACAAAAACAAGAATATAAATATTTTTGACATTGGCTTAAATAATGAAGGTACAATTTTAGGTCTCAAGGAATTAAAAGATTTTTCTCAAAGAACAATGCCAAAAGAAGCTTTATCAAAGAAAGCTGACAGTGTTATTGATCTTATGTTTACAAAAGGAAAAGCTGCAGCCGTAATCAATGGTCCAATAGCATTGAAAAAGTATTCAAAATCAGGCATTAACTTTGGCATTGCACCTCTTCCAAAACTGAAAAACGGGAAAAAACTAAATGGATATTATGGAGTAAAAGGATATGCAATTTCTTCAAAGTCAAGAAAGCATCAGTTAGCAGAAAAATTCATAAGATTCATTAATTCTCCTGAAAACGCTCAGAACAGATATTTTACAAATGCAGAACTTCCACCAATAAAAACATTGCTAGAACAGAGCTTTATCTCATGTGACGAGCTTGCTAACACAATAATTTCTCAGATAAATGAAGCTTCTCAAATGCCAAATGTTCATAAAATGCGAATTGTCTGGAAAACCATGGATGAATCGCTAGAAAAGATCCTATCAATATCTAATCCAAATTACAAAACAGTTTTAAATGAGGCCGTCTCTAAGATAAAACAATGTGATTAGAGATAAACTAAACTCCATTTTTTTGACACGCAAAGTATAACAGTATTTCAAAAAGCAGATAAACAAAGCGTTAGTCATCAATTAATGATCTTTGGCATGTAAGTTGCAACAGTTAACTCAGATAACAAAATGTCAAAAAAATGGAGAATTAAAATGGAATACGAAACTTCTTCTGCATCTGCACTAAAATTAGTAAATACCATGATGATGTGGTTATTCTGTTTAACTGTTCTGCTTTTAATCATTCCATGGGCAGAAATTTCACTAACTTTTGCAGATAACATCGAGGACAATAAGATCCTTTTATACTTTGCTCTGATTATTGAAATATCAAATTTCATATCACAGGGACTTATGTATGTTGTTAATGCAATTTCTACTAAAAAGAGAATCAAAAAGCAGAAAATTAAAGTTTCAACAGCAGTTGAAAACCTTGATTTTGCGGAGAAGGCATTATTACGTGAGTATGTTCTTCAGAGAAAATCTATTCTAAATCTGCCTGTGTTAGAGCCTACAGTTCGAAACCTTATTGATGAAGGTGTATTAAAAATCATAAATGTTACTGATGAAGATGAAAAAACAGCTCAGATCATTATTTCAAGAGAAGCAAGACCATATATAACCTATAAGGCAATCGGACTTACTCTTGGAAAAATGACAGAAGATCAGATTTCAGAAATCATGAATTCAAGACCAATTTATGCAAGAGAACCAAGCATAATCAGAAAAAACAAAGTATTCGTTGGTTCTAAGGCTGTAAATTCCTTATACAAGAACAATACTGAAGTTCAGAATACTTCAAAGGAAGAAGCTGCAGCTTAGTTAACAGGTTTTACATTACTCCATTATGTGATTAGACCTCTTATAAGAGGTCTTTTTTTATTAATGGAGTTAATGCATCAGAGATAAAAAATGGAGCAAACTGCTCCATTTCCATGTTTTTTTAACTATAAAACTAGTATTCAATAGTACTCATCTTAGATAGTTTCTTACGATCGTGCCATGCCTGAATGTAACGACGTGTACCTGTTCTTCCTCTTGATGAGATTGATGATGTAATTGCATATCCACCCTTGTAATGGATACCATCAAGAAGTTCACCTGGTGTTACACCTGTTGCAGCAAAGAAACACTGATCGGTAGTAACCAGATCATCAACAGAGCGGATTAAGTCCAAATCAAATCCGTCTTTAATAATTGCTTCTCTCTCTTCATTTGTTTTAGGTGCTAATCTAGTCAGCATCTGACCACCGGTACCTTTAATTGCACAAGCTGTAACAACAGCCTCAGGGGTACCACCAATGCCTACTAACATATCAATATCAGTTGTAGGATCAATTGCCATTAAAGCACCAGCAATATCACCATCAGAGTGAACCATTACTCTAGCACCAGCTTTGTGAATATCTTTGATTAGCTGATCGTGGCGTGGCTTATCTAAAACAAAAACATTAAGTTCACCAACTTTCTTGCCAAGAGCCTTTGCAACTTTCTCAAGATTGTCTTTGATAGGAGCATCAAGATCAATTACATTTGCAGCATCTGCACCAACACACATCTTCTCACAGTAGTAAGAATGACCTGGGTTGAACATTGTTCCCTTCAAAGAAATACCTACAGCAGCTATACCGTTAGGTCTACCACCTGCAACACATGATGTACCATCAATAGGATCAACTGCAATATCAAACTCAAGACCGTCACCAAAGCCAACTTTTTCACCAGTGTACAGCATTGGAGCTTCGTCTTTTTCACCTTCACCGATAACAATAGTTCCCTGAATGTGTAATGACTGGAATGCGATTCTCATTGCATCCACTGCGGCTCTGTCAACTAGTTCCTTATCTCCAAGACCTACATATCTTGCTGAAGCTAATGCTGCAGCTTCAGTAACACGAACAAGATCAAGAGCAATATTCTTATCAGCTAAGTGTTGTTGCATATTATCCCCATCTAAGGTTTTATTAATCGAAAAAAAACGCACGATTACGGCACGTTTTGATGTGTGTATGATACACCACGAAACTTAAAGTTCCTAATTATTTCGAGAATTTGAAAAAAATAACCACTTAAAAATGGCTTAAATATGCAGATTTAAAGAAAATGATGTGCCTTCGCCAAGCTTTGAATCAACCTTGATCTGACCATTACATTCCTGAACAATATGTTTAACAATAGTAAGACCAAGACCTGTACTGTCTCTATTTGAATGACTTCTGTCTACAGTAAAGAATCTTTCAAAGATCCTTGTTGAATCCTCGTA
>NZ_JBGVMC010000009.1:0-2301 GCF_045124615.1 Succinivibrio sp. | reverse complement strand
GATAGCTACAATCATTTTGATGCGCTGATTGGAGATTTTAAGGCAATTGCGCTTTTTATCGTTGTAGTTGTTATTGGTGTGATGGTTGTTCGTGGGATCATTGTCATTCTATCTTAAAAAACAAAACCCTGCAGGGGAAAGTAAAAGCCTGCAGGGCATACGCTTTATCTGTTTTTCATCTTCTCTATTATTTCATATCTTTTTGTAAAAATTATTATACATTTTGTGATTATCTTCTCATTTATTTGTTTACATTTTGTAAAAGTATATTATAATTAAAGAAAAGAGAGCAGAAAAGCTCATTAAGATTAGGTAACAAAGAGGGTAACGAAAATGATGAAATGTGAATTTGAAAAATTAGCAGGTTATGAAGTTTCTTTTGATACTTATAACAATGTAATTGAACCAATGTATATGGCAAGCAATCTTTCTAAAGAAGATTTTGTAAAGAGCTTAAATAAACAAGCATTTGCTTTACCTACTAAAGCACAGCTAATTAACAAGATGAAAAAATTAGCAAAGCTGATTAAAGATAATTACGAACATATTTACATCGGAGATATTGAAGAAGCACTATATAACACAGCTAAGGAAGTAGCCTCAAAACTTGGATTTGATGAAGTTATCCTTAACCATAAGGGAAGAACAAACACTTATGTAGAATCTGTTAGTTTTTATAATAAAGACAATGAGCTAGTAAAGAATATGACTTTAGTATAAATCAACAAAAAATAAAAGGCGGTAGAAATACCGCCAGTATTCAGAGGGTAAAAGATGCAGAAATAGAAAAACTATTAAAGGAATAAAACAAAAGCCTCTAAAGAATAGAGGTTTTTTTCATAAAGGATTGTTCTATGTGTAAGTTAATTATATTATTCTTACTCTGAATCTTCAACCGCTGAATTTGGATCTATAGCATAATCTCCAAGATGGTTTGTTTCTTCATAGAGCTTTAGACCTAAACGCCCTGCACTGCAGGTTTTATCACACCACTGATAACCCCATTTAGTTTTAATTTTCTTCGATCCGCAGTAGGTACATCTGCCGTTTCTTACATAAATTTTTTTAGGCTTTGGATAAATGATCTCGTCACTCATTGTATTACTCCTCGTCACCATTTATTAAGGTTTGATACTGATCTCTAAGCTCTGCTTTCCAATCTTCATCACCCATTAGATCAGCCTGCGCCATTTCTTTAATGAGTTCATCAATTGCACGATCAAGAGTCTGTTGTTTTTCTTCATCTTCTTTCTGCTGTTTTTCTTCTTCTGTTGGCTCTGGTATTTCTTCAACCGACATAACAAAAGAATCATTTACAACGGTTTTATAATGCTCTGAATCAGCATTAACAAGGCTTTCTATTACCGCCTTTTTTTCCTGTTCGTGTCTGTCTGGTGAGTTAGAAATACAGGTAAATTCCTGCTCGATACATTCAGCGCATGATGCAGGGATCTTCTCTAATTCCCACTTTTTGCCGTTGAATTTAGACCAGAAACCGCCCTTAAAAGTTGGCACTTCAAGGGTAGTATCTGCAGGGATCGCCCATTTGCCCTGCTTATCCTGATTTACATAGCATGATCCTGAGTAGTAGCCTGCTTGATCATACATATAAGCTATATGAGTATTTGACATATTTTCACCTTTATAAATTGCAATTTAAATAATGGCTATAAAAATTATAGCCTATTTTGCATAGGCTATCTATTAACAAGTTAACGGATCAAGATATCAAGCTCTGATCGCTGTTTCGTGGTTATATACGCATTGTCATAAGCGGTAGATAACACCCAGCAATAACGCAAAAACTCATACCACTTAACATAAAAAGGTTTTCGCTGTTCAAGATAATCAGTACGGATATATGATCGCTCTGTTGGAGATCCATAGACGTGTGCAAGAAAATCTTCGCCTACTTCGTTAGGGCATCCCTGATCACGCAACCATGTGCGAGCAGTTGATCTTAATCCGTGAGGCGTTAACTTACCCTTTAAACTCGATCCCCATAACCACTTAGCAAAAACCTGCTTATGTATATGTTTTTCCTGCGACCGCCCAAAATTGAAAACATACTCATTTTTGCGATCTTTAGTCATGTAATAGATCTTTTTGAGTAAGTCGATCATATCTGGGCATAGCCAGATCCTGTGCTCCCTGCGCCCTTTCATTTCTTCCGCAGGGATGGTAATAGTATCACCGTTAATATAACTCCATTTCAGTGAGGCAACCTCTTTGCAACGCCCCATTGAATACAGATGAAATAATACAAAGAGTTTAAACCACTGAGGCAACGGCTTTTTGTTG
>NZ_JBGVMC010000008.1:0-2308 GCF_045124615.1 Succinivibrio sp. | reverse complement strand
AATAGGCTTGGAATTGAATATCCATCACTATATGCAGACTACATCAGAAGATGCAAGACTCATTATTTATCTGGCAACATACTGTTCACTCATGCAGGTATTCCTCCACAAGAAAATGTAGAGTTTTGTGATGATCCTTTTGACAGTAATTTTAACGATGCTGTTCTTTGGTGGAGGCCTGATTGTGTAACACAAATGTATAACGAAAAGCCAAGAGTGTTCAATGAAAAAGATGTTTTTTCAGTAAGTGGTCATACACCAACAAATCCATGTCAGGTAAGACAGAATTTTGGTATTAATCTTGATGCAGGATATACCTTAAAACTGGCATTGGAAATTGAGCCTGACTCTTGCAACAATAGCTGCAGATATAGAATATTTGGTACAAACTGCGATGAGGTAAATGTTAATAAAGCCATAAAAACTGGACAATGCACCAATGAATTATTGTTAAAGCAAGAAAAAGAGGCTATTGAAAAGCAGATGGAACTATCAAGAATGTAACGCTTAACAAACAATTCAGATAAGCTCTACTAGACGCATGAACAAACAAGATGGTAGACACTCATGTTATTTATTTTGAGTGTGATAAAAAAACTATTCATCTATTTGAATAAGAAAACGAAGTTTTAGAAACAACCTTAAACCGACAAAAAGAGAGAATATAATGAAAAAGTCAACTCACACAGAATTAATGATAATTATTTTATTAATGTATAGAAATATTACAAGTTATTGAAAGATTAGTAGATAGATTTTTTTAGTTCACTCTTTCAGCCACCTGTTTCCACACCTTCTAGATGATCCGGATTTTTTGGTACAAAAGACGGATCAACTTCGCATGATATTGACGGATCACTTTCGTGATTTTTAACACGTGGATCAATTTTTTTAAATGAAGCGTAGGGGCTGCTCTCGAAGTAGTGAAGTACAGCGTTACATCATCTGACTTGGAGAAGCTCTCAAAAGAGGACTTCCAAGAATTAGACAGACACGCAATATCAGACAGTACAACTACTCAGGTGAATTAAAAGACGTTGAGCCAACGTTTGATGACATCTAAGACGAAAGTCTTTGGGAGCTACTCGAAGAAGAGTACTACCAGTGGAAGAATGGGCAGTACTCTTAGAGAAAATTTAATCGTACGGTTTAATTACTTTGTAGGAGTGACTACATAAATAATGCAACCAACAATTGCCAGAAATGAAATTAAAATTGTAAAAAATGGCAGTGTAAACATCATAAACTCCTTAATTTATTCAGATAATTTTTTAGCTTAATTGCACAGAAGATCAATGTTACAATACAGATTACAGCTAAAATTGAAGCTAAAATTGATATAACTGAACCATCAAAATTAAAAACCAAATAAACAATTATTGCTGAAAGTGTTCCTATAATGTATTTAAATGCATTTTCAAGATATTTCAACATTTTTTTAACGTACTGTTCTTCACTCATTTTCAATCTCCTTATCATCAAATAAATCTGTCTGTCCTGGCACTTCATTGCGAAGCTTTTTAGTCTGTAGTGCACCTTTCTCTCTATTGAGTTGTGCTCGTGTCACTTTGTCTGCAACTTCCTATGACACCTCTTTCAACTCAAAAAGCTTAGCGATCTGATTGCAGTGCGAACTGTTTTTTTTGCCGTTCCAAAGATAGTCAGCGAACTTTTGAATGACCTGACTTACGGTCAAACCGTACATAGAAGCAAAAGTCTTAAAATGCTCCATTTGCTCATCAGTACAGCTAAAGCTTCTCTGTGTCACTTTTTTAATTCTTGACATTTTATTCCATCTTTAAAGCGTATGATTATTTCTGATTTATTTGTTAACAGCTTAATTATAAGGGTTTTCGTTTATAGCTCAAAATCAAAAATGCATAAATTTACAATCTTTTGTAAATATTACCGCTCAATGTCAGGTGAAACTATAATCCCTATTACAAATATTCTCAAAAGACATGAAGCCCTTTTTAATATGATGGATAATGATCCTATCGTACTTCATAATACTAAAGTGAAAAAAGCAACTCTAGACGATGATATGGGACTTACGGTGTGTTAATAAGATCGTGTAAGAATAAAACCGAGATCTTAGGGATATAAAAAAAGACAGCCAACACTGTCTCATATAAGTGGCGGATGGAGTGTTATTCAAAGGGCATAAATACCTTGAATTTTAGTAATCGATCTTTTTCGATCATTATCAAAATATTACATTTTTTTTTGGAAATATTTATCAACTTTAACAAGGATAACTTATGATTATCAACTCCGTTATTAAAGCTGTTTTCAAGGTAACCTATAT
>NZ_JBGVMC010000007.1:0-2513 GCF_045124615.1 Succinivibrio sp. | reverse complement strand
ATATTTGCTTCAAAGCTTTCCTCTTTTTTCGGTACCCCCTTACTTTTACTGTTCCTTGCAATCGGTATGTTAACCGGTGAAGACGGCATTATTCTTCACATCCATTACACCGATTATTCATCCGCTTTTCTGATTGCAAATCTCATGCTTGCGGTGATACTTCTAGACGGTGGTTTAAGAACGAGTTTTTCTACGATGAAAACTGTGGCCACAGAGTCAACAATACTGGCGACACTGGGTGTTGTTCTCACGTCTGGAATTACTGGCTTGTTAGCATATCTTATTCTTGATATTTCTCTGATTCAGGCTCTCTTACTTGGGTGTATTGTAGGTTCAACTGATGCTGCCGCTGTATTCTCTTTACTTGGTAAGGATGATACGGTTTCTTTAAAATCAAATGTTTCAAATTCTCTTCAGATTGAATCTGCAACCAACGATCCTATGGCAATTTTGCTGACTACAACAATGATTGCCTTTGCATCTGCTAAAACCACATCTATGTACGATGCCTTCGTATTTTTCTGCTCCCAGTTTGGTTTTGGTATTCTCGTAGGAATTGTAATTGGCTATATTGCAAGAGTGCTTATAACTAATATCACATTAGGTGTCGGTCTTTACTGTATCTTTGTAATAGGTATCGGTCTTATTGGATTTGCTATCACCACATACATTGGAGGCTCTGGCTTCCTTGCTATCTTCATTATCGGTATGTGCATTGGTAATCAGAAAACAAGACAGGTAAGCTATATTCTTCCTGTATCTGAAGGCTTTACCTGGTTAAGTCAGATCACACTGTTCTTGATGTTGGGTCTTTTAGTGTCACCTCATGAAATGGTGTCTTACTGGTATCCTGGTGTAGTAATTGCAGTTGTAATTACTCTTATAGCAAGACCTCTTACAGTATTCTTATGTATAAAACCTTTCTTTAGGGCTTATAACAACCGTGATCTTCTGTTTATGAGCTGGGTTGGTCTTAGAGGCTCTGTACCTATTGTACTTGCTATTTATCCAGTATTTGACAAACTTGACCACCCTCAGCTGTATTTTAATGTAGCATTTGTGGTTGTAATCGTATCCTTATTGTTCCAGGGCTCATTAATCGTTCCATTATCAAAGATTTTAAAGGTATATGCCCCTTCAATTGCAGCGCCTATCAATAAATCTGATGTGGGTATCATGCTGTCTAATGACTATGAGCTTATGAACTATAGAATTAAGGAGCCATCATTTGAGAATATTCTGCTAAGATCAATAGTTTTTCCTAAAGGAACAAACATTGCCGCTGTATTCCGTGAAGGTAAAAAGATAAAATGTCAGGGCGATACAAGAATAAGGATTGGTGATATTCTTTCTATTATCGGTACTGATGCAGATGAGCCGCTTTTAAATGCACTGTTCTCTCATCAGGTAAGAATAAAGAGTCACTCCTTGTATCATGGTGACAAGATTTACAATGCAGACACTCCGCTAATCGATCTTGCAGAGCAGTTTGATTTTGAGCTAACCTCATTTGAGAAAACTCTATCTTTAGCTGATATGATGTCATATCAGATTGGTGGTTTCCCAGAGCCTGGCGATGAGGTTAACCTTATCAAGGTAAGTCTTGTAGTGGTTGAGCTTGAAGGCGACAAGATTAAACGTGTAGGATTATATTTAGCTCAGGAACGTACAGCAGAGTACGAGAGATTGAGAAGAGCCAAATTCAATGTTTACAAAAGCGAGCAGGATAATATGCAGCGTCGTCGTGAAGAGGCAACAAAACAGCTGTTTGACTGTATAGACGACGATGAAGAATATAATAAATAAAGATGAAAGAACAGTTAGATAAATTTACTCTATTTTTGCAGTTCGATCTTAACGCAAGAATTTCTTAAAATATGCAGTCTAGCACCACATTTACTGTTTAAAAATCAGTATCTTTACTAATTTTGATAATGGATTAGAAGAATTGAAGCATTTGAAGTAAAAATTGCTATTTTAGTACTAACAGATATGCTTCATGACCAAACGATAAGTAATATTGAAATAACTTAAAAATCAGCTAAACTACATATAGTTACTATATATTCTGGATATAAAAATGGCCGAAAAGACATTCAAACCATTGCCACTTGGCAATGAGGACTTTGTTTCATTAAGACAAAAAGGTAAATACTATGTAGATAAGACACCTTATCTAAAGAATGTCTTTACAGAGCCATCATCAGTACTTCTTTTCACAAGACCAAGACGCTTTGGTAAAACACTGCTTATGGATATGTTTGCCACATATTTAACTATTGGCAAAGATGGCAGTGATAACAGAGAATACAAAGAAAAACTCTTTGAAGGTCTTGAGATTCTAAAAGACAAAGAATTTACAGATAAATACTTAGGACAGTTTCCTGTAATAAGTTTTTCTCTAAAAGGAGTTTTTGGTAAGGATTATAATGCAGCATACGAAGCATTAGCATTTACTCTGTCAAATTTGTTTAAAGACTTTCTTTTTTTAAATGACAGCGAAAAACTATTAG
>NZ_JBGVMC010000006.1:0-2738 GCF_045124615.1 Succinivibrio sp. | reverse complement strand
ATTTCATTGTCAGATGGTGAACAAAGAGAGTGTAAAAGCTCTCTTGTTGATTCATCATAATCAACACTGGTACTGTCTATTATTGTACTTTTTCCGTTTTCATCAAATTTTGCAAGTACTGCATCAATACCGTCGATACTTGTGCCGGACATAAGTCCAATATAAAGCTCATTCATTGTTAAATCTCTTTGATTCTTTTTGCAGTTTAGATTTTTTTCAAAATATATTAAAATATTAAGTTATCAGTTTTTAATTTTAATTCATTTTATTACATAGGTGACAGTAATGTCTGATATTGAGAGCGCATTACGTGAGATTGCTCGTGGCGCAGAGGAAATTATTCCATTAGAAGAGCTTAAAAAGAAGCTTGAGTCTGGTAGAACACTTACAATCAAATTAGGTATGGATCCTACCGCACCTGATATTCATTTAGGCCATACTGTTATCTTAAATAAGCTTCGCACATTCCAGAAACTAGGTCACAAGGTTGTGCTTATTATTGGTGATTTCACTGCTGCAATCGGTGATCCTTCAGGTAAGAATGCAACAAGACCTGAACTGCCACGTGAGCAGATCATTGAGAATGCTAAGACCTATGCTGAGCAGGCTTTTAAGATCCTTGATAAGGAAAAGACTGAAATCAGATACAATTCTGAGTGGTGCGAAAAGCTAGGTGCTGCAGGTACAATCAAGCTTGCATCAAAACTTACTGTGGCACGTATGCTGGAGCGTGATGATTTCTCAAAGCGCTTCTCATCAAAGCAGCCTATCGCTATTCATGAGTTCTTATATCCATTATTCCAGGGCTATGATTCAGTTGCTATCAAGTCAGATGTTGAGCTTGGTGGTACCGATCAGAAGTTTAATCTTCTAATGGGTAGAGAACTTCAAAAAGATGCAAACATGGAACCACAGTGTGTTCTTATGATGCCTCTTCTAGTTGGTCTTGATGGCGTTGTTAAAATGTCAAAATCAAAACACAACTATATTGGTGTAACCGAAGAGCCAAAAGATATGTTTGGTAAGATCATGTCAATTTCTGACGATCTGATGTGGTCATACTATGATCTGCTTTCTTTCAAGAATGTAGATGAAATCAAGGCATTAAAGGAAAAATGCTTGTCAGGTCAGATGAACCCTCGTGATGCAAAAATTGAACTTGGACGTGAAATTGTTGAGCGTTACCATGGTGAACAAAAAGCAAATGAGGCTGTAGAAGGCTTCAAGTCTCAGTTTGCAAAGGGCGTAATCCCTGATGATATAGCAGAGGTTAGCGTATCATCAAAAACCATTCCAAATCTTTTAAAGGATGCTGGTCTTTGTGAGTCAACTTCTGAGGCTATGCGTATGTTAAAGCAGAGTGCTGTTAAGTGTGACGGTAAGGTTATTACTGACAAGAATGCACCTGTTGAGGCTGGCACTCACGTATGGCAGGTTGGCAAGAGACGTTTTGCAAAAGTAACTGTAGCATAATAGAGGTTTAAAATGACACAGGACGAATTAAAGGTAATGGTTGCTAAGGCAGCTTTGGATTATATTCCAAAGAATGCTGTTTTAGGTGTAGGCTCAGGCTCTACCGTAATGAAATTCATCGAGCAGATCGGTATTAGCAAAGCTAAGGTTGCAAAGGCTGTAAGCTCATCAAACAAAACCACTGAAGCATTAAAGAGTGTTGGTGTTCAGGTTGTTGATCCTAATGAGGTTGAGCCTTATGAGGTTTATATTGACGGCGCTGACGAGGTTGATCCGAATTTCAATATGATCAAAGGTGGCGGCGCATGCCTAACCCGCGAGAAGATCCTAACCTCAATGGCTTCAAAGTTTATCTGTATCGTTGACAAGTCAAAGCTTGTACAGACTTTAGGAAAGTTCCCTCTCCCTGTAGAAATCATTCCTATGGCACGTGAGCAGGTTGCAAGAACTCTAAAGGAGCTTGGTGGAAATCCTGTTCTTCGTGAAGGCTGCATTACTGATAACGGCTGTGAAATTCTTGATGTTCATGGTTTAACCATCACCGATCCTGTTGCACTTGAGCAGAAGATAAATCAGATCCCAGGTGTTGTAACCGTAGGTCTTTTTGCCTCAAAGGGAGCAGATATCGTTTTATATGCAACTGAAGATGGCGTTAAGGTTCTAAAGAGAAACTAATAATTCTACTAGTGCCTGATATTTTTATAGTATCAGGCATATTCAAATCCACTATTTTCCTATCAATTTTTCTTCATAAAAATTCATTTTAATATAGTTGAATCAAGTGTTTTTTTAGCTACAATAAAGTAAGTTAAAAATAATATGGATAAAGACTATGAGTGATAAATGCTTTAAACAACTGCCATTTGGTACAGAGGAATTCTCTGAACTTAGAACAGAGGATTACTATTTTATAGATAAATCCTCATACATAAAGAAAGTTTTTGAAAATTCAGCATCCGTTATTCTTTTTACAAGACCAAGACGCTTTGGTAAAACTCTTTTAATGGATATGTTCAAATCTTTTTTAAGAGTTGCACCTGATGGTTCTTCTAACAGAGAGTATAAAGAAAAACTCTTTCCAGGTTTAGAAATTCTAAAGGACAAAGAGTTCACTGACAAATACCTAGGACAGTTTCCTGTAATAAGTTTTTCTCTAAAAGGAGTTTTTGGTAAGGATTATAATGCAGCATACGAAGCATTAGCATTTACTCTGTCAAATTTGTTTAAAGACTTTCTTTTTTTAAATGACAGCGAAAAACTATTAG
>NZ_JBGVMC010000005.1:0-4019 GCF_045124615.1 Succinivibrio sp. | reverse complement strand
CTTTTGCCATGCTGTGCGAATTAATCAGAGGCTTAATAATAGATTCCTTTAAATGATCCTTAATTACCTGTGAAATAACACGGTTTGACTCTTGTATCCCCCTTTCAGTCATTTGCTTAACGGTATATACAGATACAGCTGTTGATAATATAAAACTTAAAAAAATACCAACAAAAACAAGTGCATAAACCTTGCCTTGTTTTTCATAAGAGTGGAGTCGACTTACAGATCTTAAATTCATATATTTTGATATCTTCCAATTAAGGTTATTCCGATTTGGAACAAAAAAAATACACGGATTCCTTTCAAATATAGTATGGAACCGCAATATTTTTTTGTCTGATATCAAAAATTCACGTCTAAGAAGAGATTATTTATAGAAAAAAGTAAAAAAATATGTGAGCACAGGCAAGTGATGCTATTCCAGCAAGAACATCATCAACCATAACACCTAATCCACCACCAATTTTTCTATCAGCAAGAGAAATAGGCCAAGGCTTTATAATGTCGAATATTCTAAAAAGAACAAATGCTAAGAGGCATAAATACCATTCTTTTGGGAATGCTATAACAGAAATAAACATTCCTGCAAATTCGTCAATTACAATGGAGCTGTTATCATGCATTCCCATTGCTTTTTCTGTTTTAGATGATGCGATTGTACCTAAGATAAACACAGCAAGAACAACAATAAGCTGTAGATATAAAGGAGCATAAATCAATGCCACACATAAAGGGATTGCAGCTAGTGATCCAAAAGTTCCTGGTGCTTTTGGGATAAGACCAGAACCAAAGCCTACCGCAATTAGATGCCATGGATTTAATAAATTAAGGTTCTTTAATGGGGTTGTATCATGCTTATCCATTGTCTTCCTTTTGCTAAATATCATTCAGTATTGTGAGTATATGAAGTATTTTGTACAGACTGATTATACGAGAAAAAAGAATGTTTTTTCACTCTTCAAAGCTCTTTGCTTATTACTGCAAGAATCATTCTTTAATTGCAACTATTAAAATCATTCAGTATTTTGTGCAAAATTCCTTGAAGATTTTTAATTTCGGTTATTTTCTTCATTTAATTTTGTGCACACAAATCTATAAAAAACACTACAGAAATATTGCATAAAAAAATACAGTTTTTAAATACCTGTAGTGCCGATGAGCTTCAAAGAAACTGAAAGATATAAAATAATACAAAGAGAAATAAGATGATAAGATAGGATATGGTGCGAAAGATGGGACTCGAACCCACACGCCTTGCGGTACAAACACCTGAAGCTTGCGCGTCTACCAATTTCGCCACTTTCGCACACTATTTTGATCCCGATGAGATTCGAACTCATGACCACCGGCTTCGGAAACCGATACTCTGTCCAGCTGAGCTACGGGATCATTAAACGAACCACAATCGAAATTGTGGTCACTATTATATGCAAGATCATTTAATAATTCAATAAAGCATAATAAAATGAAGTAATATTTTTTTAGGAAAAAAATTATGAATTTTGATAGTAAATTAGCATTTAGAGGCATTCGCGCACTTTTCGGAAATGATGGTTTTGAGAAGCTTCAAAGATCTCATGTAACAGTCATTGGCGTTGGAGGAATAGGTTCTTGGTGTACCGAAGCTTTATGCCGTTCTGCCGTTGGCTCATTAACACTGATTGATAACGATGTTATTGAAATAACAAATTCAAACAGACAATTACATACAATGACAACAACCGTTGGTAGTTACAAAGCAGACGAACTTGCAAAAAGATTACTTTTAATCAACCCAGATCTAAAAATTGAAGTTATAAGAGAAAAGCTTACAAAAGAAAACATCGACTCAATAATGGAATCACGTTCTGATAATGTATGTGAATGCATTGACGATATTGATGCTAAGGCTTATGTTGTAAACTATCTGTACAATAAAAAAGCAAACTTTATTGTATCTGGTGGTGCAGGAGGCAGAATCGATCCTACCAAACTTAAGCTTGGTGATGTTGTAACTGCAAACGGAGATGCACTTATCAGTAAATTAAGAACAAAACTCAGACGAGAATACGGTTTTAGCAGAACAGCTAAAAAATTTAATATAATGTGTACATACTCTAATGAAACACCTAGATATTCTTCAAAAGATGATTATCTAAGTGGCGATCTTCCAACATTCGGTGCTTCAATGAGTGTAACCGCATCTGCTGGATTACTTCTTTCGTCATGGATGATTGCAAAACTTACAAAATAGTAGGAACAAACAATGAGAGAGAATGAGTTTGAGAAAATAAAGCAGGAACTAGAAGAAAAACTTCCTGAATATTTAAAAAAGAGAGGAATCAATCCTATCACTAACTTTAGGTGCTTAAATCCTGAGGATGATGGTTCTTTTCCAAGCATGAGCTATGACAGTATTGAACATAAAGTAAAATGTGTTCACTGTAATGCTAAGTACTCTATTTTCGATCTCATTGGTATAGACTACAACATTTCTGACTTCGCTCATCAATTTATAAAAGCCCATGAAATGTTTTTAGGCAAGCTATCTATAGGCCTAATTGATTATCTGAAGAATGGAGCTGATGATAAAGACTCCTCAAGTCAGGGGGACTTTTCTCCTCCATTTTTTGAAATAGAAGATAACTTTTCCACTAATAACAAATATTCTGATCTAAACTCAATCAGTCCATCTTCATTTGTTACTCCTAAATTTGGTGAAAACAACAGATTTAATCAAGATGAAGATCCATTCTCAAAAAGCTCAAATGATAGTAGTAAAGACTATATGGGAATAGATTTCAAATTTGATGAAATACAGAATCCTATAAGTGATGAAGATAATTTTACTAATTTCACTTTTGAGACATTCAAAAACACAACAGAACAGATGGAATCAAACTCTGATTCTTCATTATCATTCATCCCTGATGATTTAGAAAAATATAATTACGTTGATTACCTAACAGAATGCACTCAAAACGTCATTAATACAGATTATTTCAAAAAAAGAGGCTTATCAGACAGCGTCATCCGTAGGTTCAGACTTGGATATGATGATCGATTCAACCTTAACTTTGAACAGAATAATTCACATAAAATTGAAACTGCTGCAATTATCCCTTATGGCATGCATGGATTCTGTGCAAGAAACACTGACAGCAAAGAAAAGAATGATCGCTATGTAAAAAAAGGCGAGGTACCTTTATTTAACAAGGTTGCTTTAGAACAGGAAGGACCAATCTTTATTACTGAAGGTGAATTTGACGCCTTAAGTATAGAAACTTTAGGATACAGAGCAATCGCATTAGGTGGTGCTGGAAATATAAAGCCAGCAATCAAAGCTATTTGTGAATGCAATGAAAATCATATATTTTATATTTGTCCTGATAATGATGAAGTAGGCTTTGAATGTGCAAATAATCTGTATAAAAGCCTTTGTGAGCTGGATAAAGATTGTAAAATTATCAACTTATCTGCTCCATTCAAAGATATCAATGATGCTCTACTGCATGATTCCCAATCACTCAAAGCAAGAATTGATAACATCGAAAAAATTGAAAGATCAAATCAAGAAAAACTTGATTATCCATATTCTGCACCTGTATTTATTACAAATAATGCAGAAATAAACAGATTAGATATTTCAGATGAACTGTACGCTTTTACAGGAAACTCTCAGACTTTGCGATATCTTGTAGCGGATATAATAAAAAACCGTTCTGCAAAGATTCTATATTTAGCAAAGAACTATCAGTGCAGATATTTAAGCATGATCCTTTCTAAAACACTTAATAGTTCTTTACTTCACAATACAGACAATTTCAATGTTGTAGCTATTGATGAATTAAATATTCTTGATGACCTTGAGAGAATAATAAATAACCAAAAGGTTCTTAACGAAACTCATCAAAAAATAATTGTGGATTTAACTTCATTAGAAAAAGAAAAAGCTAAATCAATTATTGAAACAATTGCTGAGGATAAAAATAGATTTTCTAAAGGAATAATTGTTCTTTGTAATGATTCAATGTCTG
>NZ_JBGVMC010000004.1:0-2108 GCF_045124615.1 Succinivibrio sp. | reverse complement strand
TTGGTGCCGCTATGCTCGATTCTGGTCTTGCCCAGTCAATTGGTAATTTTGTCGTAAGAAATGTAGGAACTAATCAGGGGCCTTTAATTCTCTCCTTGATGACTCTTACAATCGTTATGTCCGCATTTGCATCTAATACTGGTACTGTAGCATGCCTTATGCCTATGGTAATAGGTGTATGTGTAAGTGCAAAGATTCCATCAGCTCCTATTCTTATGGCACTTGCAGTTTCTGCAAATGTCGGCTGTATGCTTACTATGGTAGGTACTCCTCCTAATATGCTTGCTGTTGCTGAAATTACTGCTAATGGATATGAGTCCTACGGCTTTTTTGAATTCTCATATATAGGTCTTCCTATCTGTCTTAGTGCAGTTGCTTTTATGTACTTTGTAGGAAGAAGGATCCTGCCACAAAAATCAGCTGACGGCGGCATTATCATGCAGTCAAAGGGCGTTGTAGGTTCAAGACGTCAGAGAATTTTAGCTGTCTGTATCCTGATTTTCGTAATTTTAGGTCTTATTGTTGGAATACCTGGTCTTTCTCCTGCTATGGTAAGTCTTATTGCAGCTTTATTGTGCGTAGTTACAGGCTGTATTTCTGAAAAGCAGGCCTACAAGGGTATTGACTGGGTTACCATCTTCTTGTTTGCAGGTATGCTGCCGGTCGCAACTGCTATGCAGAAGACAGGTGCAGGTGAGCTAATTGCAAATACAGTAGTTTCAGTTGTAGGTGAGCACCCATCTGATATAAGCATCATTGCAGCTTTATTCTTGATTTCATGCTCATTAACACAGTTTATGCCAAATACCGCTACAGCAGCACTTTTAATTCCTATTGCAATGAGTATTGCAAACAAGCTTGGCGTATCACCTTATGGCGTTTTGATTACCTGTGCAATTGGAGCTTCATGTTCATTTGCAACTCCAATTGCAACACCTTGCAATACCCTGATTCTAAGTCCATCAGGTATGCATTTTAAAGATTATCTAAAAGTTGGTCTTCCACTAATTGTAATCGGTCTTATCCTGTGTATGCTGATAATACCTGTAGTGTGGCCATTCGTTAAGATATAGTTTTATAACAATAAATAAAAAAGAGAAAAGGAGTTTATTATGAATTCACTTGGCGTTATTAAGAATTTTGACAAGGATCTGTATGCATATTTTGTAAAAGAAATTGAGCGCCAGCATGGAAGCATCTCATTTATTCCTGATGAGAACTCAACTTCACCAATTTGTGCCTCCATTATGGGCAGTATCCTTGTAAATTCTGTCAACACACTGACACTTGGCAAGGTTGATTCATTAGAGGCTCTCACAGTTAAAAGACTGTGTGATGTTTTTGATGCTCCTTTTGCTTCTGTAAAGACTGTTACCATTGAGGCTGCTTCAAGAGTTGTATTCAATGCATTAACATCAAGAGGCGATGTTATCATGTCATTGGATCTTAGAAAGAAAGAGCATTGCAATACCGAGAATCTTGCATTCAGATTTGTAAATTTCGGTATCGATCCTGAAACTCAGGAACTTAACATGGATCATGTTGAGAAGCTTGCTTTAGAGAACAGACCTAAGCTTATCATTATTTCACCTGTAAACTATTCACTACCAATAGACTTTTTACGCTTTTCAAAGATTGCAAAGGAAGTTGGTGCTCTTTTATGGTGTGACCTGTCTCAGACTGCATCTTTAACTGCAGCAGGTGTGATCGATAATCCAATGAAATATGCAGATATCGTTACCTTCTCAACTCACGGTGCTATGCAGGGACCTCAAAGTGCTGTAATTCTCTGTAAGAAGGAATTGTCAGGTGTTATTCAGAGAACAGAAAATCTGTTAGGTCATACAGGTTTATTATCACCTCAGTTATCATCTCTTGCAGCAAGATTACATGAAATGAAGACAGAAGGTTTTAAGAACTACTGTATTGATGTTCTTGAAAATGCTAAAGCACTTGCAAAAGGTCTTGAAGCTGGTGGAATGAAGATCATCGGTTCAAAAACACAAACTCACCTTGTTATGATTGACACAAGAAACTGTGCAATTTCAGCAAGAGGTGCTCAAGAGCTTTTGGCTGATCTTGGTATTCATGTTAGAATTGCTCAGGTT
>NZ_JBGVMC010000003.1:0-1434 GCF_045124615.1 Succinivibrio sp. | reverse complement strand
TCTTTTTTTATTATTTTTGTGAATGAATATTTCTATAGATTTGGCTCAGGATTAGCCAGAATTATTGATTTTATTCCAGGAAATACTGTATATGCAATTCTGTTATCGATTCCTATTTTATTATTGATATGGAGTGTAACTTTAAAGGATAAATTGCTTATTTTGGCCTTTATACTTGCAGGTCTTCTTGTATTATGGCCTATCGATTACAAATTGTTAGCAACTTATTTTTAATTGTTCTTTTTTGTGCTCTATCTGCAAAGGTTAACTCATGAAACGTAATTGGGATTTAATCAGAAACATTCTTTGTGCTCTTGAAGAAGATCGCTTTGTTGAATACGTCAGATCTGGTGGTTTAAGTGATAAAGAAACACAGAAGTTTACTGATTTAAAATCAGGACGTATTGATACAGAATCTCTTGAAGAAGCAAAAAAGAATAGGCGCAATGAAATATGGCTTCATGTGGAGCTTCTGATTGACTGTGGTGTTATCCAGAATACGCAGTTTGACCGTGAAGGTGTGAACAACAATTACCGTCTATCTATGCAAGGCCATGACTTCTTAGAAGATTTACGAAATCAGGAAGTTTGGGATAAGATTAAAAATCAAGCCTTCAAGTCCGGTGCAAAATTAACCTGGACTTTTATTACAGCGGCAGCGGAGCAAATAGTTCAACGTCTAGCAAGTATTTAGAGTTAAAACAAAAGATAAAACAGCCTCTCGGTTAATCCCCAGAGGCTTTTTTATTGCCTCAAATTAGGAGCGTATATGGCTTTTCTTGGTGTTTTAGGTTTCTTTGGAAAGGTGCCATTTACCTGCAGTAGTGAGCAGGTGGCCACATTTAAAGATTTAGGAATTACACATTCTTCTAGATATGCAACTCATGACGTGATAGGAGAACAGCCAGTGTCTGAATACATTGGTCCTTCTAAGAAAGAAATATCTTTTAAAATGACCCTATCAGCTCAATACAAATCACCGCCTTTACTCTATGTCACTGTATTAAAAAACATGCTTGAATCAGGAGAAAGTCATCATTTGTGCTTTGGACCTGAATACATGGGAAAGTTTATCCTTACCGGTTTTAAGGAAGATAGACGTTTTTTTAATGCTCTAGGCATCCCTATTGTTACAGATGTAAGTCTTACTCTGATTGAAGATGAATCTACAACCTTGTTAAGCGCTCTGAAAAATCTTTTGTAAGGAGATAACATGGCACTTGTAACAGTCACTTCATTAACAAAAATTAACCTTGCCCCTCAGTCAGTAAAAGATGAAATTATCCAGAATGTTCAATGCATTTTAGGAACAGTTAAAGGTTCAGTTCCTCTTAATCGTGATTTTGGAACATCTATTGATTCAGTTGATTTGCCTCAGCCTATGGCCATGATGCAGTTAAGAATAGATATTATTGAAGCTATTCAGAAATATGA
>NZ_JBGVMC010000002.1:0-5728 GCF_045124615.1 Succinivibrio sp. | reverse complement strand
TAATTCATCATTGCAAATCAAGAATTTCTTTTTCTGTAAAAGTTTTACATTTTTGCGCTTAACGAAAATTCCATAAAATAACTCTAAAAATAATAATAAATGCTCTAATTCGTTGGTACATAAGGTTTTTAATACTTTTTACAGACAAGTAAAATTATTTTGACGTAATACTCATTTTTAAACAAAAACTTTCATAATTTGACCAAATATACACTATCTGACATTTTAGTTTACTATTTTTGACTATCTCAAAAATTACTTTTTTCAAAAAAATTTCTTCAGCTAACTTAATGTATCAAAAGGCTTATTTATGCTGTCTAATTGCAAATTCGCTAATTTTGCAAATAAAAATGTTGACGTATATCACAATTTTGTTTAATGTGATATTCATCATATTCACCTTTATGTGCTTTTTAGTGTGCACATTTTTAAATTTATAAATTACAACTAACACATCGATGTTAATCGAGGTATTTATGAACTTTATAAATCTAGCATCAATAAAATCAAAGCTTATTACTAGCTATGTAGTTATTGTTTTAATGACTGTTTTTCTTGCATTCATTGCAATTACAAGCATGAACAATTCTCAGGGAATTGCTGTTGATAAAATCGATCAGCTAAACCAGAGATATGAAAGAACAAGATTATCTACAAGCGCTATGAACAAATTCAATGATGCTGTTAGAAAAATTGCGTCTAACTCTCAGAGAGGTGGCTCTAATGCAGATGTGACATCTCTTCTAGAAGAGCTAAAATTCAGAGTTGACAAGCTTCAGACAACAAGATTTCCTGTTGAAATTGGCGCTATCAAAAAAAGCACAAAAGATTATATCGATATTTTCAACAATGTATTCATGCCAGCTGTTCAGGATGGTGACTACAATCTTGCAAACTCTGTATATGTTTCAAATCTTAGCTATTACTATTCTAACTTTTTAGAGAATATGGCTGAGGTTAACGCAAAGCAGCTAAAAGAAACCAAAACTGCTATGCAGTCTCTTAAGAAAAACAAAACAGCTCTAATCATTATCGCATGTGCTGCAGCTGAAGCTATTATTGCTGTCATCATGGCTCTTAGAATTCCTATGATTATTGTCAATGCAATCAAGAACATCGGTAAGAGCATCAGCGTATTTGCTAACGGCAACCTTGTTGAGAAGATCAGCACCGATAGAAAAGATGAGTTCAATCCTCTAGCTTGCGATCTTGAAAACATGAGACACAACCTACACAAAGATATGTTTAAGGTTGTTGATGTTTCAAACAAGCTTGGCAAAGTAATTGATGAGCTGTCAGATACCTCAGAGAAGATCAACGCAACTGCAGAAGAAAACCAGAAGAGAGCTTTAACTGTTGCTGCTGCATCTGAAGAAATGGTTCTTACAACAAGCGATATTGCAAAGAACTGTGAAAACGCAACTGTTGCAGCGCAGGAGTCAGCAGCATCAACAACTGATGGTGTAAATAAGGTTCAGACTATCATTGACAAGATTGCAAATCAGGTTAAGAAGTCAAAAGAAGATGCTGTTCTTGTTCAGAATCTGTCAGTTCAGGTTCAGAAGATTGAAAGCATTGTTAACACAATTGATGACATTGCATCTCAGACTAACCTTTTAGCTTTAAATGCTGCAATTGAGGCAGCTCGCGCAGGTGAAGCAGGTAAAGGCTTTGCTGTTGTAGCTGATGAAGTTCGTGCTTTAGCATCAAGAACTACAGCATCTACAAACGAAATCACAGCTATGGTTTCAAAGATCCAGACAGATGCGTCTGTAGCAGATTCTGCAATCCAGGAATCAGTAGTTGTAATGGATGAACTTTCAGAGGAAAGCTCACAGGTTGAATCTATCCTTGGTAATCTGACTACTATGGTTAATACCGTATCAGAGCAGATCACTCAGATTGCTACTGCTGCAGAACAGCAGACTGTTGCAACTCAGGAGATTTCAACAAACATGAAATCAATTACCGATGGTTCTAAGGATCTGTCAAATTCTATCAATTTCGTTAACAGCGAAATCAAGGATTCAAACGATCAGGTTGTAACCTTGATGAATATGGTAAGCAAGTTTACAGTTTAAAAATCGTTAATACTCAAAATCAGACTAGTCCATTAACTTTTGTTAATGGACTTTTTTTGTTGCTAAAACTCTATACATTCCTTTTGAGCAGGTACAAAAAGATTTGTTAGATTCTCAAGCTTTCCATAGGCTCTTAAGCTGTCTGCACTTACTGTTGCATGTGATACACAGTCAAGATGTGTTGCAACTATACTGATATTCTTAACATATCTGCAAAGAACTCTAACATCATCAAGTCCCATCATTATGCTGTGTGATGGACACATCTGAGCACATGCCGCATTAACAGCCATTACATAAGGTTTGAATTTTTCAATTGCTTCAAAAACACTTTCATATAGGATTGTATCTCCAGCCAGATAAAAAGAGCCTTTTTCTTTTGGTGATTCAAGCACAAAACCATGTGCTGTTCCATCAATTCCTTTATCTTTGAAAATCTTGTGGACAACAGGATCACCATCTCCATGTTCACAGTCTGTAACACTGATTTTTATATCTTTGAATGAACTGCCATCCTGCGCATTTATAACAGTTTTAAATCCTATATCATTCATGAACCAGGCATCTTTACTGTTTGAAACTATTACAGGAATATCCTTTGGAATCAGCTGTTTTGCGGCCTCATCAAAGTGGTCAAAATGTAGATGTGTCACTAAAAGAGCATCAACATTAAAAAGCTCGTCTACAGGACAGGGCAGCTCCGTTGTTGGATTTCCTTTTGCACAGTTTATTGTTGTTGGTACATCAGGATATGCAAATTTCTTTGCAAGCATAGGATCAACTAAAAATCTTACTCCTGCATAGGTTACAATGCTTGTGGCACCTCTTATCTGTTCAAATTTCATAACATATCTCCATAATTGTTGAACCGACTGTAGCTGAAGTATAAAATCTACAGTAACTGTAGAGACAAGGACTTTGTTATGAAGATCGGTGAACTTTCAAAACTTACAGGTTTTCCTGTAACTACAATACGATTTTTTGAAGAAAAAAAACTGATCACGCCAGTAAACAGATCACTTAGTGGCCAAAGAATATATGATGAAAAAAGCGTTGAGAGATTACAGTTTATTAAAGCGGCCAGAAACAGCGGAATGCATTTGTCTTGCATTTCAAGGATCATAGATTATGAAAACAAGAAAATAACCGATAATGACGATCTAGAAAAAAGAATTGAATCTATTCTCTATGAATGCGAAGTAAGAAAACAGCAGATGCAGCTTCTTGAAAAGAAACTTAATGATGTACTCTGTAATATCAGAAAAGACAGAAAACAGTCTAATTCATTAAACAGAATCTATAAAGCATTCAGCAAAGATAAATAAGTTATCAAGGAAAGCACTTGAGTGTATTCAAAGTGCTTATATGAACAGTAGGAATATTGAGATTACAAAAAATGTCATCCAGCAGATAAATGGGAGATCTCTGTATCCTTTAAGCTTTTCACCACAGTTTTCAGAAATATAAGCAGCTATCAATGCCGCAACTGCATTAAAAGCTATCATATACAATATCTGACCAATACCAGGCATATACTTCTCTCTTTTTAGTCAAAATAGCCAGGAGCGAGCTCCTGGCTAAACTTACTTGTCTAATCTAAAGGATATATAAGATTAGAATGTGTAGCGAGCACCAATCTGAGCTGACAGTTCGTTAGTCTCAGATGAACCGGTGTAGCTTAAGCCTGCACCAAAGGTTGCAGCACCCTTGGCAGCGCTTACACTAGCACCAACGCTATAAGTTACATCATCCATAACCTCAGCATCCAGGTTCAGAGTATTCTTTACACCAGTAAACTGAGTTGATGATGAAACAGTCTTATCACCTGTATTGAATGTTACCTTAGCAGTAAATGCAGGCTTTACATTCCATTCGCCAGCAGTAATCTGCTTAGATAAATCAAATCCTACAGGGATTGAGAAGATATGAGCTGTATCAGCATCTGTGTATGCAACGATACCCTTTGCACTCTTAACAGCATAGCTCTCTAAGTTGAAGCTTGTATAACGAGCACCAACGAAAGGAGAAATGTCTGCAACCTGAGTGTTGAAGGTGTACTTAACATTAGCACCGGCAGTGAATACCTTCATATCAGCATCAGCATTTACAATGCCCTTGAACTCGTTCTGAGCAACTGTATAGCCAACATCTGACAGGATTGAAACACCTGATGCTAACTTAGCTGAACCGTAGATACCAAAGCCGTATGTATCAACATCGTTCTTAACGTTGTGACCTGCGCCTTTGCCATCAACATCACCAGTACCGAAGGTTGCATAAGCACCAACCTTAGAGCCTTCAGCCATATTGTAATCAGCACCGATTACCAATGATGTTAAATCAAGATCAGCACCGTAGTTTGCACCCTGAGCCTCGAAAGAGTCAGAATCTGTATTCTTATAGACTGCATTAGCCCATACAGAAATATCTTCACCCTTTACTTCAGCTGAGTTGTCGATACCTAAGCCTAAACGAGCCTGTGCTGCGTCTATACCGGTATTTACAGCGGCAGCTGCTGCCTGGTATGCACCACCGAAGGTTGCAAGACGTGCTGCAGATTCAATGTTAGCACCACCATCAACAAGTGCATTTTCCATGATGAAATCAGAGCCAACACCATCACCTGTTAGAGCTGTATCAGCAACTTCTGCAACAAGGTTCTTTACAGGTAAAGAAGCATTGTATAAAGCAGTGTTGATATAGCCACGGTTTACAGTAATATCAGTGATACCACCATCAACAGTCAGTTTAGCTTCATTGTACAGAGGGCTTAACTGAACTGATACCTTGTCTGCATCAGCAGCGGATATAACAGTACCACCATTATCAGCATTACCAAATACCTTAACGTCCTTAATATCCTGCTTGGTTGCATTACCAGCAAAGATAACTTTAGACTTACCAGCTACTGTTACACCTGTACCATTAATATCAGCAGTTAAAACAGCCTTACCTGTTGCTACAGACTTAGCAGCAGCATTCTTGCCGATTACAACAGCTGACTTGTCACCGAGTGTGATTACACCTGGGGTTGCAGGATTTGCATCTGAATCAACAGTCAGGCCTTTACCTGTGCCTAGTTTTACTAATGCATCAGTATAGATAGCATTCTTTACGCCATTCTGTTTGAATGAGCCGTTTGCATCGGTCAATCCTAGGGATGAGAGAACTGAACGAGCCTGCTCTACAGAAGAAACGCCGACAGCTAATGCAGCATTCTTACCTACAACAATATCGCCAGTTGTTACTTCAATGCCTTTAGAATCTGTAGCAAGATGCTCAGCACCTACAAATGCAGCCTGCTGACCAAACTCTGGGTCAATGAAGATTTTACCAGCAGAGGTTAAGGTCTTAGCATAAATAGAGCCTGTGCCGTTAGGATCATCGTCTTTACCAACGTTAATATCACCTTCACCATTTACATTATCAGCAATTAAGCTTGCACCACCAATAATGGTTGTCATATTAGCTAAAGATACTTCCTTAGCATTTACAACACCACCAGTTAGCTCAACTGTTGATTTTGCATCTAACTTATCAGCAGTAATGTTACCAGCTGATTTTAGATCCTTCTCAGCTACTAAATCTTTAGCAGTGATAGAGCCAGCCTTAATTTCTGATTCAGCTTTTAAGGTTACCTTACCGGT
>NZ_JBGVMC010000001.1:0-1791 GCF_045124615.1 Succinivibrio sp. | reverse complement strand
AGAAAAAGAATGGTATCAAATCTGCAGTGGAAGCTTTTGAGATGAAAGGTTCAAATCCAGCACGTGATAATAAGCTCTAGTTTATCTAAATCTTCTTTTTATTGGCTGTTGAAAGCAGAGCTCAAACTATTATCTTTGTGGCTCTTCAGATTTCTTAAGTAGTTTGGCATTTAGAGATGTTAGCAAAGATAGTGCAATGTAAGAAAAGTGCCAATAATTGATTTAGAGTACTTTGTATTATTTAAAGGAAATCACTTCCAGCGATCTGACTCTTGGATCTTTTAACATATTTTCGTTTGGATCAACCAAGAATCCATGCTCGCACATTAAAAGCATCTCAATATCATTGACACTATCGCCATATCCATAAGAACCATCAAGAGAATATTCCTCATCTTTTAGATATTCTCTTATTCTTCTTACTTTTCCATCTTTGAATGGAACTTCACTAAGCTTTTTACCAGTAAGATGTTTGTTTTTTACTTCCATGCTTGAGGCAATGAAGTCATCTATATCAAGAGCTTTTGCAACATGCTTTACTAGATAATCATTTGTAGCAGTCACAATGATAACTCTGTCTTTATTAGCAATGTGAGATTCAATTCTGTCTCTTGCGCCTTTTTTTATTTTGGGAACAATGCATCTTCTGACAATTGATCCTAAGATCTCATCTAGCTCATCCATGCTGTACTTTATAAATGGAGTAGATGCAAATTCAACAAACTCGTTGATATCAAGAATGCCTTTGTAGAACATGTCCTCGTAATTATTGAGTTTTTGAATGAAAACATCATCAACAATCCTCATTCTGTTAAGCTCATAATATGTTATATCATTGCTGTCGCCATCAATGATAGTTCCGTCCATGTCAAAAAAAGCAAAAGCCATTAGTTACCCTCAGCTGAATTTTTTGTGCTGTAATCAAGCTCTTTTGTCAGATAATCTTCAGGAAGCTCATTTTTAAGCATTAAAAAAGTAGCCTGCATATCAAGATTTGGCATCTCGAATCTGTATCGCCAGGTTGTATAACCTTCATCAGTGTTTAAAAGTACTCTTGCTCTTGTTGCAAAACCCAGCTGAATTAAAAGACTTGCAAGCTGTTTTTTCTCAACTGTTATGTCAATACTGTTTGAAAAAAGCGGATCCTGACCGTCCTTATCATAAAGATATGATAAATCGACAAATTCGTTTGATAAAAGCTTCTTAACAATAGGATAGTTTGCTGTTGCAGAATAGGGCAGTAAAAGACCGTTATTGTTCAGTACATGTGCAATACAGGCAGGGCAGAGCACTTTTATGAGACTGTCTGAAAAGGCAAAGTTTCCATAGCATTTATCTACTGCCTTCAGGTACTCTTCAATACTCATATTTCTGTCATGAGCAACTTTCTCTATCTGGGTATGATAGCTCTCTTCAATCTCGTTAAGAGTTAATCCAAAGAGCGTTTCTAGTGATTTTTCATTTGACAGATCCTGAACAAAAGGAAGTCCTTCTGAAAACTCATTTGCAAGGGCAAATTTTATATGGCCAGTGAGCATTACCCATTTAACCTGGGATACAGCAGTTTTTAGCACATTAAGCATATCAAGATAGATACAGACACACTCAAGTGTCATATCACTGTTTTCCATGAGCATCGCATTTGCAATAGGAATGTCATAGTTATCAATGATTATAACCAGCTGCTCTTTGTATCTTTTAAATAGAGTATCTATAAGTTTTGATAAATAAAACTTTGGAGTTGCATATGTATCAAGGTGAGTTTCAATATGGTTAAGCCAGAACTGCTCT